>JACMOG010000036.1 GCA_014378125.1 Vitreoscilla sp.
CGCGGCGCGCTCGATCTGCGCCAGGCTCACATCGCTCGACAGCCCGATGGCAGCGTCCTGGCGCGCCGCCGCCACGTTGCCGATGATGGCCGCCAGGATGTTGTTGAAGTCGTGCGCGATGC
Source organism: Vitreoscilla sp. (assembly GCA_014378125.1). The sequence goes on from JACMOG010000036.1 coordinate 123, forward strand.
CGCCCGCCAGCGTGCCGATGGCCTCCATCTTCTGCGCGTCGCGCAGCTGGGTCTCGAGCGCGGCGCGGCGCTCCTCGGCCAGGCGGCGTTCGTTGATGTCGGTGAGCATGCCGAGCGCGCCCGACGGCCGCCCGGCGTCGTCGAGGATGGGCCGGGTCGACAGAGACACCCACATCGGCGAGCCGTCGACGCGGCGCAGCCGCAGCTCGATGCTGGCCGTATCGCCATCGCCCGTGCCCTGCGCGGCCAGCGCGGCGCGGCAGCGCTCGGCCTCCTCCGGATCCATGAAGTCGTCCACCAGGCGGCCACGCATCGCGTCCTCGGGCAGGCCCAGCCACTGCGCGATGCGCGGATTGACGAAGGAAAGATGGCGCGACGCGTCGAGCATCCAGATGCCCTCGCTGGCCGTCTCCACGATGCGGCGATGGCGCTCCTCGCTCTCGCGCAGCTCGCGCGTCATGGCCTTCGCCGCCGCGTAGGCGCGCGAGCGGCCGGTGACCAGCTGGTGCGTGATCACGCCCAGGAGCAGGCTCAGCAGCACGCCGGCCACCAGGATGACGGTGGACGCGTTGCGCTCGTGCACGCGCTCGAACTCGGGCTGCGAGCTGAGCTGCACCGTCCACGTGTGGCCGGCCAGGGTCACGTACTCCTGGGCCTGGAAACGGGCCTTGCGGATGGCGTCGTCGCTCTCGGGGGTGCCGTCGCCGGGGGTATCCGAACGGTACATCAGCGAGGCCTCGCTGGCGTCGGCGCCATCGTGCAGCCGCACCACCAGCCCGGGGCTCTGCTCGCCGTAGAGCGTGGACATCAGGTCGCCCACGCGGAATGCGGCGCGCACCCACCCGATGCCGTGTGCGCGCCGGTCGGCGACGCTGTTGATGGCCGTGCCGTAGGCGTAGACCGGCAGGTAGATGAGGCAGCCGGCCCGCAGCTCGGCACCCGAATCGACGCGCAGCTGCACCAGCGCCGTGAGCGTGGCATTGCCCGAATCGCGCGCCTGCACCATGGCCGCATGCCGCGTGGCCTCGCCATACGAGTCGTAGCCCAGCACCATGCGGTTGACCACGCTGTCGGGCGCCACCAGCGAGATCGGCGCGTAGGCGTCGCGCACGCCGTCGGGGCGCAGGCGGTAGTCGGGATGGCCGGTGGCTCGCATGCGTTCGACGTGCGCGGGCAGATCCTCCGGCGCCAGCAGCGGCGAGAACGCCACGCTCTGCAGCCCCGCGGCATCGGGCCCGGCCATCACCGTGTCGACGTAGGTCTCGAAGGCCCGTGGGTCGACGCCGTTGTTGGCCGACAGCAGGCCCTGCACGCCGCGCAGCATCTGCTCGTAGTTGGCGATGCGCTGCTCGATGCGGCCGGCGGTCTGGCGCGCGTTGGCGTCGAACACGGCCCGCAGCCGGGCCTGCTCGTTGTCGCGCTCGTGCACGCACAGCCCGATCGTGAACGCGAACGTGATCGCGCCGACGAACAGCGCGACCAGGGGTGGCAGGGCGCGTTTCAAAACTGGGTCATCTGCTTGGCGAGATCGGCGGGGAAGTACTTCTCGAAGATGTGCCGGATGGTGCCGTCGGCGCGCATCGCGTTGACGACCTCGCGCCACGCGGCCTGCTGCGCCACGGACAACGACTTCCTCGACATGACCAGCCCGTGGGGCACCGACGGATCGCCGAAATCGAGGATGGCGGTCTGCGCCTTCAGCTGCGCGCCGGCGATGACGGGGAAGTCGAACGGCTCGATGACCATCGCCTGGATGCCGTCGTCGAGCAGGATCGTGTAGAGCGGATCCAGGCTGCCCGCGTAGGTGATGCGATCCTCGGCCTCCAGCTCGTCGACGAACCCGTTGGCCTGGTCACCGTAGCGGAAGCTGCGGATCAGTCCGATGCGCAACGCGTGCTTGCGGCGGAAGTCGGCCACGTTGTGCACGTCGGCGTCGCGCCGCACGAGCAGGTAGTACTTGTTGGACACGTACCAGGCGAACGCCGCGAACTTGTCGCGCTGCGGGTTGGTGATGCCCGACAACGTGAAATCGAGCGCACCCGACTCGACAAGCTGCCAGATGCGCGACCGCGGCAGCACGGTGAGCGTGATGTGGCAGCCGCTGCGGCGCGCCATCTCGTCGGCGATGTCCTTGTCGATGCCCTCGCCCGTCTGCGCCGTGTAGAGCAGCCCATGCCCGTGCAGCCCCAGCGAGAGCGGGCGCGAGCAATCCGGAGGGCCGGCCGTCACGGCCACGCCGGGTGCCGACGCGGGCGTCACCACCG
>JACMOG010000418.1 GCA_014378125.1 Vitreoscilla sp.
CCCCGGTCACCAGCTTGCGCCCCATGGGCAGCCATTGGAGCGCGGCGCGCAGGTGCTCGCCGACGGCGCCCTTCATGGTGGCGGCCGCGGCCACCACGCCGTCGAGCGAGCCGTGCTCCTGGATCCACTTGACCGCGGTCTTCGGGCCCACCTTGTTGACGCCCGGCACGTTGTCGACGGTGTCGCCCACCAGCGTGAGGTAGTCGATGATGCGCTCGGGCGGCACGCCGAACTTGGCCAGCACGCCGGCCTGGTCGAGCGTCTCGTTGCTCATCGTGTTGATGAGCGTCACGTGCTCGTCGACGAGCTGGGCCAGGTCCTTGTCGCCGGTGGAGATGACGGTCTTCCACCCGGCCGCCGTGGCCGCGCGCGCCAGGGTGCCGATGGCGTCGTCGGCCTCGATGCCCGGCACCATGATGATGGGCCAGCCCAGCATCTCCACCACCGCGTGGATGGGCTCGATCTGCAGCGCCAGGTCGTCGGGCATCGACGACCGGTTGGCCTTGTACTCGGGGTACCAGTCGTCGCGGAACGTCTTGCCCTTGGCGTCGAACACGCAGGCGGCGTAGTCGGCGCCGATCTGGTCGCGCAGCAGCTTCATCATGGAGACCATGCCCCGGATGGCGCCGGTGGGCTCGCCGTCGGGCCCGCGCAGGTCGGGCATGGCGTGATAAGCACGGTAAAGATAGCTGGAGCCGTCCACCAGGAGCAGGGTTTTCTCGGTCATCCCGCCATTGTGCCGGGCGCGCGGGCCGGCGCGAACGACTAGAATGGAGACATGACTGCCCGTACCGCATCGCCCCTCGTTCTCGCCACCCTGCTGGCCCTGGCCGGCACGTCCGCGTTCGCGCAGCGCGGCCCGAACCCGCCCAGCCCGGTGCACCCGGCGGCCCCGGCGGGCACAACGTCGGCCATCGACCCGGCCACCGGCGAACTGGTGGAGACGGCGGCGGCGCCGAGCAAGGACGCGAAGATCGAGCACCTCGTGGTGGAAGACTCGCAGGTCAAGATCGAGGAGACCCGCGTGCGCGGCGTCACCAAGAAGATCGTCGTGCACTCCAAGATCCCCGGCATGGGCAGCTACGAGCTCCAGCCCAAGGATCCCGGCGTCGCGCCCGAGAACGACCACGGCGCGGGCATGCGCACGTTCACGTTCCCCCTCCCGTTCTGAGTCGTGCCCCGCGCGCTGATCGCAGCCCCGTCGGCTGACGCCGCGCGCCGCGCCGCTCCCTCCCGGACCTGCTGATGGCTGTCTACACGGAAGTCGACGTCGACACGGCGGCCGCGCTCCTGCGCACGCTGGACGCCGGCACGCTCACGTCGATGCGCGGCTGCGCCGGCGGCATCGAGAACACGAACTACTTCGTGCATTCCGACAAGGGCGACTGGGTGCTGACGGTGTTCGAGCGTCTCGGCTTCGAGCAGTTGCCGTTCTACCTCGGCCTGATGCAGCACCTGGCGCGCAAAGGCCTGCCGGTGCCCGAGCCGCGCACCGACGCCACCGGCAACTTCCTGCATTCGATCGCCGGCAAGCCGGCCTCGCTGGTGAACCTGCTGCCGGGCGAGAGCATCGATGCGCCGATGCTGGCCCACTGCTCGCTGCTCGGTGTCACGCTGGCGCACCTGCACACCGCCGCGCTCGACTTCCCCACGCAGCAGCCCAACCTGCGCGGCCTCGACTGGTGGGCGCGGACCGTGCCCATCGTGCGCCCCCACGTGAGCGCCCAACTTGCGCAGCGCCTGGACGACGAACTCGACTTCCAGCAGCGCTTCCATGCCGCCGCCAGCACGCAGTCGCTGCCCAGGGGCCCGGTGCACGCCGACCTGTTCCGCGACAACGCGCTGTTCGACGGCCCACCCGACGCGCCGCGCCTGTCCGGCGTGTTCGACTTCTACTTCGCCGGCGTCGACCACCACGTCTACGACCTGGCGGTGTGCATCAACGACTGGTGCATCGACCTGGACAGCGGGCGCCTGGAGCCCGAGCACGCGCAGGCCCTGCTGCGCGCCTACCACCTGCATCGCCCGATGAGTCCGGCCGAACTGCGCGCGCTGCCCGGCATGCGTCGCGCCGCCGCGCTGCGCTTCTGGCTCTCGCGCCTGGCCGACTGGCACCTGCCGCGCGAGGCCGCGCTGCTCCAGGCCAAGGATCCGACGCACTTCGAGCGCGTGCTGGTGGACTGCGTCGAGCAGCCCTGGCATCCCGAGCTCTCACTGCGATGAACGTCTCCCCCGCGCCCGTCAAGATCCGGTTGCGCAGCCTCCCGCCGTTGGCGGGCCTGTCGTGGATCCGGCGCGGCTTCCGCATGTTCTGGCGCCGGCCGCTGGGCTTCGTCGGCCTGTGGCTGTTCTTCACGCTGTGCGTGTTCATGATCGCCTTCTTCGCCGTGGCCATCTCGCCGCTGGTGATGCTGGCGGTGGCGGCGTGGATGCCGCTGCTGTCGGTGGGCTTCATGCAGGCCGCCACCGACGTGCTCGCCGACCAGAAGCTGCGGCCCGCGGTGTTCAGGACGCCGTTCACCACCACCCGGCAGGCGGCGCGCGGCATGCTCGCCGTCATGCTGATCTACGTGGCGGCCGTGGCGCTGCTGGCCGTCTGCGCCAACGCGATGGACGGCGGCGACACCCAGCGTTGGCTGCATGCCGCCTCCACGCCCGGCGCCGACGGCAAGCCCCCGGCGATCGCGCCCATGAGCGCGGCCAGCGTGTCGGCCATCCGCTTCGTGATGCTGGGGCTCACGCTCATCTCCATCCCGCTGTGGTACGTGCCGGCCCTGGTGCAGTGGGGCGGCCAGGGCGTGGCGCAGGCCATGTTCTCCAGCGTCGTCGCGCTGTGGCGCACCAAGGGGGCGTTCGTCACCTTCCTGGCGGGCTGGGCCGTGGTGGGCTTCGTGTTCGATGCCATCGTGCAGGTCCTGGCCAGCATCTTCGGCATCGAGGCGATGTCGCTGGCCGCGCTCACCGGCCAGATGATGCTGAGCATCACCTACTTCCTGTCGCTGTGGTTCGGCTTCGCCGACACCTTCGAGATCAGCTCGCCGGCGCCCTTCCACACCGTGATGGCGGACGCCGAGCCGCCGGCCGCCTGACCCCCCCGCCAAAGAGGGTCGACAGCGCACCGAGTTTCCGTTGGAATGCGGGGATGAAGAAACCGACGACGCTCACCAGGCTCAACGACCTCTCGCATTCGCACGGCCCGCTGCCCGCCGGCCGCGGCCTGTCCTCCGGCGTGGTGGCGCTGATCCTGGGCATCCTGTGCTTCCTGGGCGTGCTGGCGTTCCACTTCCCGCAATATCTCACCACACCCGAGTTGCGCAAGCAGTACGACGTGGCCACCATCCGCCTGATCATGTACTGGGCGATGGTCGTGGCCGGCGGCATCTCGCTGTACAACATCCTGTTCGCCCGGACGCGCTGGCTCGCCGCGTCGGCGTTCTTCCTGGTGGCCGCGTCCGCACTGCTGGGCGGCGCCAAGGTGCCCGTGAACAACTTCGCCGACCACACGCCCTACATCGGCCTCGACTGGTTCATCCTCGACCTGCTGGGATCGTCGCTGATCTTCGTGTTCATCGAGAAGCTGTTCTCGCTGCGCCGCGAGCAACCCGTCTTCCGCGCCGAATGGCAGGTGGACATGCAGCACTTCATCGTGAACCACATGATCGTGGGCTTCATCCTCCTGGCCACCAACCTGCTGGTGCACAAGCTGTTCGGCTGGGCGGCCCGCGACGGCATCCAGGGCTGGGTGCGCGACCTGCCTTACCCGGCGGGGCTGTTCCTCATCGTCCTCGTGGCCGACCTGGTGCAGTACGCCACGCACCGCGCATACCACGAGGTGCCCACGCTGTGGCGGCTGCACGCCGTCCACCACAGCGTCAAGAGCATGGATTGGCTGGCCGGCTCGCGCCAGCACGTGCTCGAACTGCTCATCACGCGCACGCTCGTGCTGGCGCCCATCTTCGTGCTGGGCTTCGACAAGGACGTCATCGACACGTACATCGTGATCGTCGGCTTCCAGGCGGTGTTCAACCACGCCAACGTCAGCGTGCGGCTGGGGCCGCTGCGCTACCTCGTCGTGACGCCCAACTTCCACCACTGGCACCACGCGCAAGACGACGAGGCGATCGACAGGAACTATGCAGCGCACTTCGCGTTCATCGACTACCTCTTCGGCACGGCGGTGAAGTCGGACCGCACCTGGCCCGAGCAGTACGGCGTGGTGGGCGACTACGTGCCGGAAAGCTTCTGGAAACAGGTGAAGTTTCCGTTCACCTGGAAGGGCTGACCCTCAGGTCTTGCGCGCCATCCAGATCTCGCCCAGCGACACGCCGTCGATGACGAACATGTCGGGCCGGCCGCCCTGCATCTGGAAGCCCTCGCGCCGATAGAGCGCCACGGCCGGTGCGTTGAGGGACAGCACCTGCAGGTCGATCCACTTCAGGCCCGCGTCCGCGGCCCACTGCGTGGCGTGGGCCAGCAGGCGGCACGCCAGGCCCAGCCGGCGCAGGTCGCGCCGCACGCCCATGCCCAGCTGGCAACGATGGCCGGTGTGCGGCTCGGGGTGCGCACGCAGGTCGACGTGGCCCGCCACCGCGCCGTCGGCGTCGCGCGCGATCCAGCCGCGCCGCCAGCCCGGCTCGCCCACCGGCGTGGCGAAGCCGGCGCGAAACGCCTCCTGCCGGCCGGGCGGCACGCCCGCGTCGGTGGGCGCCACCGGCTGGAAGAACACGCCATCGCGGCCATTCTCGGCCAGCTGCTCTCCGAGGTACGCGAAGAACCGGCCGAGGTCGGCGTCGACTATCGGCTCGATGGCCAGGCTGGCCGCGTCCGCCCGCGCCGCCGCCGCCACGGGCTCGTAGCCCATCCACTGCGCCCAGCTGAGCGCCGACCAGCCGCCGCCCGGCTGCATCGGCATCGGCGGCGGCAACGGCGAGCGCGGACGCAGCGGGCGCTTGGGCGGCAGAGGCCGCTTGGGGTCCATCGGCGGCGTCGGCTTCATGCCCGTGGTGGGACGTGAGCCGGCCAGCCAGGCCACCACCTTGCCGTCGAGGTCGAGGAAGATCCCGTCCTGCACGGGCCCCAGCCAGCGGCCGCTGGCAGCGAACGCGTGGCCGCGATCGTGGAACGCGATCCACTCGTTGGCCAGGTCGAACAGGTAGACGCCGTCGAAGAACCCGACGAGGCGCACGTTGGCGTCGTAGAGGGGAGTCACGTCAATCGTCCGGCGTGAGCTTGGCCCCCGACAGCGCCAGCCACTTCATGCCGTGGCGCCCGAAGTTGACCTGGGCGCGGGCCTCCTCGCCGGCGCCTCCCAGCGTCATGATGACGCCCTCGCCGAACTTGTTGTGGAACACCGACTGGCCCTGGCGCAGCGCGTGGCCGCCGCTGCTGGTGGCCGAGCGGCTTTCCTGCATGGCCTTGGGCACGGACGCCGAGTCGACGCGGCCGGCGCCCACCATCGAGCCCAGGCCGGTGCCGCGCTCCCACGCCTGCTTGTACTCGCGGGCGTAGCCCGACCCGAACGCCTGGTTGCGCGGCGTGAGCCAGCGCAGGTTGGCCTCGGGCAGCTCGTCGACGAAGCGGCTCTTGACGTTGTAGCGCGTCTGGCCGTGCAGCAGGCGGGTCTGGCTGAAGCTCAGGTACAGGCGCTTGCGGGCGCGCGTGATGGCCACGTACATCAGGCGGCGCTCTTCCTCGAGGCCGTCGTTGGTCTGCAGCGAGTTCTCGTGCGGGAACAGGCCTTCCTCGAGGCCGGTGATGAACACGCTGTCGAACTCGAGCCCCTTGGCCGAGTGGATGGTCATCAGCTGGACGGCGTCCTGGCCCGCCTGCGCCTGGTTGTCGCCGGCCTCCAGCGACGCGTGCGTGAGGAACGCGGCCAGCGGCGACATGATCTCGCCGGTCTCGGCGTCGGGCGACGTGGGCACCGGCAGCAGCTCGAGGCCCTGCACGTCGCGCGACACGTTGCGTTCGGACAGCGTTCCGGGCGCGAGCTCGTCCACCGGGAGTCCCACCGCGTCGCGGCCGAAGCCCTCCTGGGTGACGAAGGCCTCGGCGGCGTTCATCAGTTCCTCCAGGTTCTCGACGCGATCGGCGCCGTCCTTGTCGGCGCGATAGAAGTCGATGAGCCCGGTCTCGGCCAGCACGTGCTCGATGATGTCGCGCAGCGTGAGCCCGCGCGTGGCGTCGAGCATGCGCTCGACGAGGCCCGTGAACTGCGCGAGGTTGCCGCCGCCCTTGCCGGACCCGCTGCCCACGCTCTGGAACAGGTTGCGGCCCGGCTGGCGCGCCGAGTCCTGCAGCAGCTCGATGGTGCGGGCGCCGATGCCCCGGGTGGGGAAGTTGACGACGCGCAGGAAGCTGGTGTCGTCGTTCGGGTTCTCGATCAGGCGCAGGTAGGACAGCGCGTGCTTGACCTCGGCGCGCTCGAAGAAGCGCAGGCCGCCGTACACCCGGTACGGTATGCCGGCGTTGAACAGCGCCGACTCGATCACCCGTGACTGCGCGTTGCTGCGATAGAGCACGGCGATCTCGGAGCGCGCGGTGCCCGCGCGGTGCAGCTGCTGCGCCTCCTCGAGGAACCACTGGGCCTCGGCAAAATCACTGGTGGACTCGAACACGCGCACCGGCTCGCCCGGGCCCTGGTCGGTGCGCAGGTTCTTGCCGAGCCGCTTGGAGTTGCGGTCGATGAGGTGGTTGGCCGCGTCGAGGATGTTGCCGAAGCTGCGGTAGTTCTGCTCCAGCTTGATGACCTTGTCGACGTGGAACTCGCGTTCGAAGTCGGCCATGTTGCCCACCAGCGCGCCGCGGAAGCCGTAGATGCTCTGGTCGTCGTCGCCCACCGCGAACACCGCGCCGTTGGGACCCGCGAACATCTTCAGCCACGCGTACTGCAGGCGGTTGGTGTCCTGGAACTCGTCGACCAGGATGTGCTGGAAGCGGTGGCGGTAGTGCTCGCGCAGCGAGTCGTTGTCGCGCATCAGCTCAAAGGCGCGCAGCAGCAGCTCGGCGAAGTCGACCACGCCCTCGCGCAGGCACTTCTCCTCGTAGGCGAGGTAGATCTCCTGCAGCTTCCGCGTCTGGCCGTCGTGGACCTCGACGTCCTTGGCACGCAGGCCGTCCTCCTTGGCGCCGGCGATGAACCAGCTCACCTGCTTGGGGACGAAGCGCTCCTCGTCCAGCTTCATCGCCTTGATGATCCGCTTGACGGCCGACAGCGAATCCGCGGTGTCGAGGATCTGGAAGCCCTGCGGCAGCCCGGCCAGCTTCCAGTGCGCGCGCAGGAAGCGGTTGCACAGGCCGTGGAAGGTGCCGATCCACATGCCGCGCACGTTCACCGGCAGCATGGCCGACAGCCGCGCCTGCATCTCCTTGGACGCCTTGTTGGTGAAGGTGACGGCCATCAGCCCGCCGGGCGACACCTGCCCCGTCTGCAACAGCCAGGCGATGCGGGTGGTGAGCACGCGCGTCTTGCCCGAGCCGGCGCCGGCCAGGATCAGCGCGGGGCGGGCGGGCAGCGTGACCGCCGCCAGTTGCTCGTCGTTCAGGCCACGGAGCAGCCGGTCGGGACTGGGGCTTTCGGGATCGGCGTCAGAATGCTGGATATGCATCCACCCATTCTAGTTTCGGGCACTGGCAGCCGCCGGCTTCTTTCCCGGGCGGCGTCCGGGGTGGTGGCCATCGTCGCGCTGCTGGCGTCCGCGCTGGCGACGGCGGCCACCCGGCCGGCCCCGGGCGTGGAGGCCGACTGCCCGGCGCGCGCCACGCTGCTGGTGGAACACTTTATCGATGCGGACTGCCTCGCCTGCTGGCAGGCCGCGCCGCCCGGGCTGGGCGCCATGCCCGTGGCCGCCAGGGAGTGGAGCCTGGACTGGGTCACCCCGGCGGCCGACGCCGCCGCCATGGCCGCGGCCCCCTTGCCCGGGGGCGCCGCCCGCCCC
>JACMOG010000419.1 GCA_014378125.1 Vitreoscilla sp.
GCCAGGTCATCCTGCGGGAAGCGAAGCGTAGTGGCAGGACCCACGTGGCGGGAAGCGCTCCCTCTGGCGTGGATCCTGCGACTCCGCGCAGGATGACGGCTGACACCTGACAGCCGCCGCCGCCGCGCTCAATGGATGAGTCGTTCTTCCGGTGCGACGAACAGTTCGTCGAGGATCAGCGCGTCGGGCTCCTCGCCCAGGCTCCAGAACACCATCAGGATGATGATCTTCATGTCGTCGAGGTCGAGCGGGTTGCCACCGGCGGCCATCGCGCGGTCGATGACCATCTCGCGCATGGGCGGGGGCAGCACGCCGGCCGACTCGAGGAAGGTGACGAAGCCGACGGAGGTCTCGCCCAGCGATTCGATCTCGCGATCCGAATACAGGCGGATGGCGTCGTCGGATTGGACACCCGTGTAGCCTTGCGACGTGTCGGCCAGGCCGTCGAGCCAATGCAGCGCTTCCTGGATCTCGTCCGTCTCGAAGCCGACCGCGGTCAGCTTGCGCGACAACTGGTCGTGATCCGGACAGGCGTCCGGTCGCCAGTAGTTCTCGTACAGGTAGACAAGGACGTCAAACATGAACCTACTATACCGCAGCGACCCCCGCCGACAAGCGGGAGTTGGCCCGTCCGCGGGGTGCTGTTGGACCTTTGTGAAATCGTCGCTTCCACGGCCGGATTTACATCCGGAACCGCACATTTCAAGCCGCTTGCGTGCGAGGATCTCCGGCTGGCCGGAGCGCGCTCCGCCCCGATTCACGTCGCCATGCGACGCTGCAGCAGGCCGCCGGGAAGGCGCTGCAACCGTCCCGCCAACTCCAGTTCGAGCAGGCGACCGGCCAGGCGATCGGCGGGCAGCCCCGTGCGGGCCGCGAGCGCGTCCACCGTTACCGGGTCGTGGCCCAGCGCCGCCAGCAACGCCGCGTCGGCGCCCGGCGCCCCCGCCTCGTCGCGCTGGCCGGCGAACAGCGACGCTTGCGGCACCGACATCCGCGCGGCCGGCGCCCGGGCGCCCATGGCCAACTGCAGCTCCTGCAGCAGGTCGTCGCCGGTGGCCACCAGCTTCGCCCCCTCCTGGATCAGCCGGTGGCAGCCACGCGACTGCGGCGCATGGATGGAGCCCGGGATGGCGAAGACCTCGCGGCCGGCTTCGAGCGCCATGCGCGCCGTGATCAGCGAGCCCGACGCCACCGCCGCCTCCACCACCAGCGTGCCCAGGCTGATGCCGGCGGTCAACCGGTTGCGTTGCGGGAAGTGGTACGACAGGCCCTCGGTGCCCAGCGGAAATTCGCTGGCCATCAGGCCCTGCTCGGCGATGCGCTGCATCAGCGCGCCGTGGCGCCGGGGATAGACTTGATCCAGGCCCGTGCCGACGAACGCCACCGTGCTGCCCGGGCCGGCCAGTCCGCCCTCGTGCGCGGCGCCGTCGATGCCCATGGCCAGGCCAGAAACGATGGTGAGCTCGCGCTCACTCAGGAAGCGACCGAACGCCCGCGCATTGTCGAGGCCTTGCGGCGTGGCGCCACGACTGCCGACGATGGCCACGCTGGGCGCGGACAGCAGCTCGACCCGGCCGAGCGTGAACAGCAACAGCGGCGGATCGGCGGTGCAGAGCAGCAGGTCGGGGTAGCGCGGGTCTCCGAGCACGACGAGGTCGCGCGGCGCGCCGCCGCTCGTGTCGGCGAGCCAGCGTGCAGTGGCGTCGACCTGGGCGTCGTCGCGATCGTCGCGGCGCTTCAGGAGCCTGGCGACGTCGGGGCCGGCGAGCGCGGCCAGGGTGTCTTGGTCGGCGCCCAGCACGCGCTCGGGCGAACCCAGCGCGGCGAGGAGACGGCGGCCCGTGGCGCGGCCGATCCCGGGCGTGGCGCCCAGCCTCAGCCAGCCGGCGAGTTCCTCTCGGGACAACATGGACGCACCTGGCGGTAAGGGTCAGGCGGGAGGACGGCGTCCAGGAGCGGGCCGGGCAACGGCGAGCGTCGGCGGCCGGATCCGGTCAGGGCTGCGTGACGCGATCGCCCGGCAGCGACGGCTGCGTGGTGTCGAGCAGCAGGCCGTAGGCCATGCGGTCGAATACCCGGAACACGAACACGATGCCGATGCGCTCGTCGGGTAGCTTCATCAGCGCGCCGTGGTCCACCGACTTGTCGTGCGTGACGGCGCCTTCGTGCCACAGCGCCAGCACGGTGCCGCGTTCGATGCCGTCGCGCGAGCCGCGGTTGAGCGACACGATCTGGTTCTGGCCGGCCGACATGGCGTCGCCGTACAGCGAGACCACCTTGCCGTTGACCGGCTGGGCGGGCGGATGCGGCACGAAGGGCGCGAAGTCGCGCAGCGTGGACGGGGCAAGGCGGTCGCCGATGGCGGCGTCTTCCTTGTTGCTGGTGATGATGAAGGTGGACGGCACGTTCAGGCCGCCGGTGGCCACGCCTGGACGGGCTTCGCCGTCCTGCTTGCGCTCGGCCGAACCGACGTAGCGGGCCTCGTAGCCAAGCACTTCCTTGGTGTCGGGATCGACCAGGGGCTTCGGCTCGCGGAAGACCTGCCAATTGCGCGTGTTGCCCAGCTCGCCACTGACGTAGGCGGTGTTGCCGCGGCCCATCATCAGGTGGCCTTCCTGCGCGGCCACGATGCGCGGGGCGGTGAGCAGCTGGTTGGCGTCGAAGATCATCGCGTCCGTGAGGAACGGCGCGATCAGATTCATCGGGATCGCGCCGATGGCCGCGGATTCGGACGATTCGCTGCGAATGGACGGCGAGAGTTTGATGGTGTCGCCGACACCGCCCACGGTGCTACCGAGTTTCAAACGGGCCATGCCGTCGATTTTCTCGAGCACCAGCAACTGGCCCGGATAGATCAGGTGCGGGTTGTGAATCTGATCGAGATTCATTCCCCACAGCTCGGGCCAGCGCCACGGGCTTTTGAGGAACATGCCGGAAATGTGCCAGAGCGTATCGCCACGCTTGACGGAATAGGTGTCGGGTGCGTTTTCCGTGAGCTCGGACAACGGCACGCCTTTGCTGGCGACCTGCTGCGCGGTGCTGCGTTCTGCGGGCGTGATGGGAAACGCCTGGGTGACGGACGGCGCGGCAGCCAGGACTGCCAGCGCGAGCGCTGCACAGTTCAGGGCCGCAGCGGGCTGCGCCAGGGCGGAACGTCGGAATCGAAAGGTCATGTCCAGAAAACTCCCGGGCCATCGAAGGCATTTGGGACGCAAGTGAGACGGAATCCGCGAGGGCTGCGACAATTCCGAATCGGCTGGAGTATCCAGCCTGTCAAAAACTACCAAATTTGCCGCAGATTCTGCCCGCAAACCCCTGATGTCGCAATGAACCGGACACTCCGTTACGACGGAGATAGGCATTCACCCTGAGTTCGATCGTCGCGGCGCAGACACATTCTGCACCGTCATTGCAAGGGCGCCCGCAGCATCAACGGCAATTTTCGTGGCAGATTTCCAGGAACTGTCTTTCCATGTCCGAACTCCAGATTCTCCGTTACCCCGATCCGCGCTTGTACACCGTCGCCAACCCGGTGGCCGAAGTCACCGACGAGATCCGCGCGCTCGCCGACGAGATGACCGCGCTGATGTACGCCGCCGACGGCGTTGGCCTGGCCGCGACGCAGGTCGACCGCCACGTGCGGCTGATCGTGATGGACACCTCCGAGACGCATGACCAGCCGCGCGTGCTGATCAACCCGGAACTGGTCACCGGCTCGGACGACTGGATCCTGGGCGAGGAGGGCTGCCTGTCCGTGCCGTTGATCTACGAGAAGGTGGAGCGTCACGCCCGCGTGCGGGTGCGCGCGCTCGGCCGCGACGGCCAGCCCTACGAGTTCGATGCCGAGGGCCTGGCGGCCGTCTGCGTCCAGCACGAGATGGATCACCTGCTGGGCAAGGTCTTCGTCGACTACCTGAGCCCGCTCAAGCGCGAGCGCATCAAGACCAAGATGCTCAAGAAAACGCGCGACGAGCAGCCCGTCCGCAGGCGCTGATGTCTTTGCCCAGGGCTTCCGCGGCAAGCCGGGAATTCGCCCCGCTGCGCGTGGCATTCGCGGGAACGCCCGAGTTCGCCGCCGTCGCGCTGAAGGCCATCCACGCCGCCGGCCACGCGGTGCCGCTGGTGCTGACCCAGCCCGACCGCCCGGCCGGCCGCGGCATGAAGCTGGCGCCGTCGCCAGCCAAGCAACTGGCGCTCGACCTGGGCGTGACGGTGGCGCAGCCGCGCAGCCTGCGCCTGGACGGCAAGTTTTCCGACGAGGCGGCCGAAGGCCTTGCCGCGCTGGAGGCCGCCCGTCCCGACGTGCTGGTGGTGGCCGCCTACGGCCTGATCCTGCCCCAGTGGGTGCTGGACCTGCCGCGCCTGGGCTGCCTGAACATCCACGGCTCGCTGCTGCCGCGCTGGCGCGGCGCGGCGCCCATCCACCGGGCCATCGAGGCCGGCGATGCCGAGACGGGCATCACGATCATGCAGATGGACGCCGGCCTGGACACCGGCGACATGCTGCTGGTCGAGCGCGAGGCGATCGCCTTCGACGACACCACCGGCCTGCTGCACGACCGCCTGGCCGCGCTCGGCGCGCGCCTGGTGGTGCGGTCGCTGGCCGACGCGGCCGCGGGCGCACTCCAGCCGCTCCGGCAGCCGGAAGGGGGCGTCACCTACGCCCACAAGATCGCCAAGGCCGAGGCCGCCATCGACTGGACGCTGCCGGCCGACCTGATCGAGCGCCGCGTCCGCGCATTCGACCCGTTCCCGGGCGCCACCTTCCAGCCGGGCGCTGACACGGTCAAGCTGTGGCGCGCCCAGGTCGAGCGCCTGGACATCGCCGCCGCGCCCGGCACGGTGATCGCGGCCGACTCCTGGCAAGTGGTAGTGGCCTGCGGCGACGGCGCGCTGGCGCTGCTCGACGTCCAGCGGCCGGGCGGCAAGCGCGGCCCGGTGGCGCAGTGGCTGCGGGCGCACCCGCTGGCGGTGGGCACCCTCCTGGGCTGACATCCAGGCCGAGAGACGGGCGCCAAACCGCGCCCTGTTCGTCGAATGAGGGCCTCAAGCCCGGTGCACGATGGCCGATAACGACGCATCAACCCGTCTTTGCCATGTCGCGCCGACTCCTCCTCACCCTCGCCGTCCTCTCCACGCTCGCCGGTTGCGACCAGCTCGGGCTGGAGGCGGCGTCGGTGACGGCCGCGCGCGTGGAGGCCGACGGCAAGGCCGTGGGCGCCGCCTGCCGCCACGGGGGTCGCGCCATCGAGGACTGCTTCACGCTCAACAAGCGCGTGGACAAGGCCGCCATCTACGCCGGCTGGCGCGACATGGACGACTACATGCGCGAGAACAAGCTGGAGGCCGTGGAGCCCACGCTGGGCCCGGGCGCGATGAAGACGGCCGACGCCGGCGACGACGCCAGGCCGGACGACGGCGCCGCCAAGGTGTCCGACAAGGGAACCGACAAGCCCGCCCCTGAGAAGGCCGCCAAGGCAGCGCCGGCCAAGATCGCCAAGATCGCCAAGATCGACAAGTCGGCCGCCGAGAAGCCCGTCGAGCACTGAGCGCCGCCGTCGCTTCGCACCTGGCGAATCGGGTCTTCTTCGAGGCCACGCACCCGCCATCGCCGCCATAAGACAATGGCGCGATGACCGCATCGCAGCCCCTGTGGCGCCATCCTGAATTCGCCATCGGCGCGCGCGAGACGCGCGATGTCGCGCTGGGCATCGGCGCGTGGGGCCTCGTTGCGGGCATCGCGATGTCCAAGGCGGGCCTCGGCCCGGTGTTCGCCGTCGCGATGTCGCTGTTCGTGTTCGGCGGCAGCGCGCAGCTGGCCGCGCTGCCGCTGATGGTGCAGGGCGCGCCGCTGTGGGTGATCTGGGCCACGGCGTTCTGCGTGAACCTGCGCTTCATCATCTTCAGCGCCGGCTGGCGGCCCTACTTCCAGTCGATGCCGCGCCTGCGACGGCTGCTTCTCGCGTACTTCACCGTCGACTTCACCTACATCGCGTTCATGCGCCGCTTCCCCCGGCCGGGCGACGTGCGCGCGCAGACCGCCTACGTGGCGGGCAACGTCAGCGTGGGCTGGCTGGCGTGGCAGACGATGACGCTGCTGGGCGTCGTGCTGGCCGACGTGATCCCCGAGCGCTGGGGCCTCGGCTTCGCCGGTTCGCTCGCGCTGCTGGGCATCACGGCGTCGCTGCTGGCCGATCGCGCCACCTGGATCGCCGCGGCCGTGGCCGCATGTGCCGCGCTGGCGGCATTCGCGCTGCCGTTCCACCTGAACGTCGTCGTCGCCATCGCCGCGGCCATGGCCGTGGGGGTGCTGATCGACCACTTCTCGCCGCCGCGTTTCGCCCAGCCCGCGAAGGAGGATGCATGACCGCCTGGATGACCGTCGCCGCGATCGCCGGCCTCACGGTGATCAGCGTCGTGACGCGCGGCTTCTTCATGATCCCCGATCGCGAGGTGCCGATCCCCGCGTGGCTGCGCGAGGCACTGCGCTACGCACCACTGGCGGCCCTGGTGGCCGTGCTGCTGCCCGAGATCGCCATGACGGGCGACCATCTCATTGCCACCTGGAGGGACGCGCGCCTCTACGCGACCGTCGTCGGCATCGCGGTGTTCGCCACCACCCGCAGCCTGCTCGGGACGATACTCGCGGGTACGGCGGTGCTGCTGGCGCTGCGACTGGGCCTGGGCTGGTAGGCCTTCCAACTCTTCTTTTCTTCGGACCGCGTGAATGCCATGACCATGAAAGTGATTCGTTTCTCCGACCTCGCGGCCTCGGGCCAGGCCAAAGGCAAGCGCGTGTTCATCCGCGCCGACCTGAACGTGCCGCAGGACGACGCCGGCAACATCACCGAGGACACGCGCGTCCGCGCCTCGGTGCCGTGCATCCGCATGGCGCTCGACGCCGGCGCGGCGGTGATGGTCACCAGCCACCTGGGCCGTCCCACCGAGGGCGAGTTCAAGCCCGCGGATTCGCTCGCACCGGTCGCGAAGCGACTGTCCGAGCTGCTCGGCCGCGACGTGCCGCTGGTGGCCAACTGGGTCGACGGCGTGGACGTGAAGCCGGGCGACGTGGTGCTGCTGGAGAACTGCCGCGTCAACAAGGGCGAGAAGAAGAACGACCCCGTGCTCGCGAAGAAGATGGCCGCGCTGTGCGACATCTTCGTCAACGACGCGTTCGGCACCGCGCACCGCGCCGAGGGCACCACCTACGGCATCGCCGAGTACGCGCCCGTGGCCAGCGCCGGGCCGCTGCTGGCCGCCGAGGTCGACGCCATCACCCAGGCGCTCGCCGCGCCCAAGCGCCCGCTCGTGGCCATCGTGGCCGGCAGCAAGGTGAGCACCAAGCTCACCATCCTCCAAGCGCTGTCGGCCAAGGTCGACGGCCTGATCGTGGGCGGCGGCATCGCCAACACCTTCATGCTTGCGGCCGGACTGAAGATCGGCAAGAGCCTGGCCGAGCCCGACCCCATCGGCGACGCGAAGGCCGTCATCGAGGCGATGAAGGCGCGCGGCGCCGCGGTGCCCATTCCCACCGACGTGGTGGTGGCCAAGAAGTTCGCGGCGGACGCGCAGGCCACCGTGAAGGGGGCCACCGACGTGGCCGACGACGGCCTGATCCCGGGCATCCGCCCCGAGACGGGC
>JACMOG010000420.1 GCA_014378125.1 Vitreoscilla sp.
CGAGGGAGGAAACCGCGGGCCGGGCCGCAGGCCCAGACGACGTTGAGTCGCTATGGCGATAGTGGTCGACGTTCGCGGGTCGCAGGCTGATGCGCGGCCGGCGACCGAGCTTCCTGGTCGGGCAATGCACTCGGCGGGACGCGTTGACGCGTTGCCGCGACGTCAGACCGGGAAGGCTCGAAGGGCGCTGCGCCAGCGCGTGGCCAAGGGCGCCCCCACCGGTGCCCGCGAATCGTGAGCCAGTGCGGCTATTCCTGGCGATGCTCCTGCACCAGCCTGACCGACCAGGCCAGGCCAGCGTCATGATCTTCCAGCCAGCCTCGGAGCGCACCATCAGGCAGCTTCGCTACAGCCTTTCCAATGGGCACGAGACTCTCGTCCTGCTGATTCGCGCCCACGGACTCGCGCACAACCACCATGAGGTTCTCTCGGGTCTTGTCGGGTTCGGTAGAACCAGCGGCCAGGCCCACGGAGGTCGATGCCAGTCCGCAAGCCAATGCGGCGGTCACGGCGATGACACGGCGAACACGATGAAAGAGGATCAAGGCAAGCCCCTGCAAAAGTGGCAGTTGAAGCCAAGCTCGCCGCGCCAATCGTCGCACCTGGAGTTGCAGGCTAGCTCGGCGCGTCTCCACCATCTGTGGTCTGCCATGACTTCGACCTCCAGGGGTGTCCATCCGTCCTTGTGGATCGCCCGATCCTGAACATGCACCAGGAAGAACCGCTCGTCGGACAGGACGTCCTCCCCGTCAGGAAGCCGCAGCTCGAACCCACGCCGGCCGATGGGCTCACCCACGCTGGCGACAACGAACCCGGTCTCTTCCCTCAATTCGCGGATCGCAGCGTCGGCGAAGCTTTCTCCTGGCATCAACTCGCCGCCAGGCGTCGCCCAGAATGCACTGCCGGACAGCGCTCCTCGCTTGTGCACGAACCGGAAAAGCAAAAGACTTCCGGTGGGGTCGAGGACGAGCAATCGAGACGATGAACGCAATCGCAACGGGACTTCTCCAACAGGGATGCAAATCGGTGCTGCCCTCGATCGGCAGCCCGCTCGACCGGCGACCAGCGTATCAGATCGACCCTGGCCACGACACTGGGCATCAGCCCTGCCGATTGCGCATGTGGTCGGCCGTGTTCGCGAACGAGATCATCAGCCGCTCCTGCATGTCGGCGGTGAAGCCGCCGGCCTCGCCGATCTCGGCCATCGCCAGGCCCATGCAGGTGAGCCACTGGTCGCGCACCTGCATGCCGATGGGGAACGGCAGGTGGCGGGCGCGCAGGCGCGGGTGGCCGAAGCGCTCGATGTAGAGGTCGGGGCCACCCAGCCAGCCGGTGAGGAACCAGGAAAACTTGTCGCGCGAGCCGTCGAGGGTGGACGGGTGCAGTGCGCGCAGTTCGGCGAAGTCGGCCTCCAGGTCCATCAGGTCGTAGAAGCGGTCGACGAGCGCGCGCACGCCGTCGACGCCGCCGAGTTGTTCGAAGGGCGCCGGCGGTTTCGGGTCGGGATCGGTCATGACCCACATTGTCTCGCGTGTCATCTTCGGCCGCATCGTCCAGCCCCAGCCGATCCGCTAGAATCAGTCTCAATTCAGACCGAATTAAGTTTCAACCGGAAGCCGCCATGAATCTCTCGACCCGAGTTCGCTCCCTCAGTGATTTCAAGGCCAACGCAGCCGAGATCTTGCTTGACCTCGAGGCACGAGGCGAGCCGCTCGTGATTACCCAGAATGGTCAAGCCAAGGCGATCCTGCAAGACCTGGGCGCCTACGAAAGGACACAGGAAAGCCTGGCCCTGCTCAAGATCCTGGCTCTTGGCAGCCGTCAAGTCGAGGCGGGCGAAACGCTGCCTTTGGCTGGAGTGGCAACGCGCCTCAAGGCCAAGCGCGCCACTGCATGAAGGCGGCGCCCATCTGCACGGTGGAGATCACCCTCGACGCCCAGGCCGATCTTGAAGAAATTCATGCCTGGATTGCGGAGCACGATTCGGAGCGTGCGGCAGATCACGTCATCGACGAGATCGAAGCGGCCGGGCTGAAACTGTCGGTCTTCCCGGAGAAAGGCAAGATCCCGGCAGAACTGCTTGACCTCGGCATCCGGGACTACCGCCAGACGTCCTGGAAGGCCTACCGGCTCATCCACAGGATCGTGGGAAAGACGGTCTACGTCTACGTCATCGGCGACGGCCGGCAGGATTTCCGGACGCTCTTGATGCGCCGCTTGTTGAGCGCCTGAGCGAGCGCCCGACGCTGCTCCGACTTCCCGTCAGGCTCGCAGCCGCGTCGCCGCCGCGATCACCGCCTGGGCCGCGGCGGAGCCGGGCAGGCAATCGAGCAGCAGCTGGCGGCGCTTGACGGCGTCGCGCACCGACGGGTCGATGGGGATCTCGCCGACGAACTCGAGCTTCACGGGCACTTCCAGGCCCGGGCTGACGAAGCGGTCGACCACCTGCTGCAGCTGGCCGCGGATGATGCGGCCCTCGCCCGGCTTGCTGACCTGGTTGACGATGACGCGGATGTCGCGCCGACCCTGCGTGGTGGCCAGCACCTTGATGGTGGCGTAGGCGTCGGTGAGCGAGGTGGGTTCGGGGGTGGCCACGATCAGCACCTCGTCGGCCAGCGACACGGTGTAGAGCACCACGTCGGAGATACCGGCACCCGTATCCAGCAGGATGCGGTCGAAGCGCGGCACCACCTGCTGCACCACCGACACGAGCTGCTCGCGCACCTCGGGCGTGAGGCGCGAGTACTCGACCATGCCGGAGCCGGCGAGCAACACCGAGAAGCCGTACGGGGTCTCCAGGATGGCCTGGTCGAGCGTGTTCTTGCCCGTGAACACGTCGTGCAACGTGATCTTGGGGAACAGGTTCAGCACCACGTCGAGGTTGGCGAGGCCGAGGTCGGCGTCGAGCACAAGCACCTTCTCGCCCTGGCGCGCCAGGGCCGTGGCCAGGTTGGCCGACAGGAAGGTCTTGCCCACCCCACCCTTGCCGCTGGTGATGGCCGTGATGCGCGCGCGGCGTCCGCTGGATGCCGATGTCATGAAAGATCTTCTCCAAAGATGGACGACGCGAACAACAGGCCCTTCTCCTCGGCGGACACGACGGAGACGGGCGTGGGCTCGATGCAGGTGCGATTGCGGCCTTCGGACTTGGCGCGGTAGAGCTGGAGGTCGGAGCGTTCCATCCACACGGCGGGCGTGGAGCGCACCCACTGCGGGGCGTAGGCGCCGCCGATGCTGATGGTGCACCCGAGCTGCTGGCCGCTCACCAGCGGGATGGCCTGGCCTTCGACGCGGGCGCGGACGCGCTCGGCCACGGCGGCGCCGAACGCGGGGGGGCAGTTGGGCAGGATGATGGCGAATTCCTCGCCCCCGATGCGCGCCACCAGGTCCATCGGACGCACGGTGGCGTTGAGGGCGTCGGCCACGGCCTTGATGACCAGGTCGCCGGCCAAATGGCCGTGCTGGTCGTTGATGCGCTTGAAATGGTCGATGTCCACCATCAGCAGCAG
>JACMOG010000421.1 GCA_014378125.1 Vitreoscilla sp.
CAATCAGCAGCTCGAGCGCGTTCTGGTCGAGCGCGCGCTGGCGTTGCGCGGCCACGAAGGCCACGCGCGCGGTCTCCACCAGCGACTTGTTCAGCTGCAGGTCGATGCTGGAGGTGACGCCGTTGTCATAGCGCAGCTGCACCAGCTTGAGCGTGTCCGCACGGCCGGCCAGCGTCTGCGTGGCGACGTCGAGCAGCGCCTGGTCGCCGGCCATCGCGTAGTAGGCGTTGGCCACCGACGCGATCAGCGAGATCTGTGCCGCCTTGCGTGCCTCCTCGGTGGCCGAGAGTTGCGCCAGCGCCGAGTCGGTGAGCGAGCGCACGCGGCCCCACAGGTCGAGCTCGTAGCCGGCCACGGCCAGGCCCACGGTGTTGATCGTCTGGATGCCGGTCTCGCGGGTGCGCGTGCCCTGCAGGTTGACGGTGGGGAACTCGTTGGCGCGGCTCAAGCCCACCTGGGCGCGCGCCACCTCGATGTTGAGCATCGACACGCGCAGGTCGCGGTTGTTGACCAGGGCAGCGGAGATCAGCTGATCCAGCCGCGCGTCCTTGAAGTACGCCTGCCAGGGCTGCGCCGCCGGCGCCAAGCCGGTGGACGGCGCGGCGGCCGAGGCGGCGGCGGCCGGGAACGCCGCGGCCACGGGCGCCGCGGGGCGCTCGTAGTGCGGGGCCAGGGTGTTGCAGGCCGCGAGCGCGAAGGCGGACGCGGCCAGCGCCACCGGGCGCAGGATCGAGGAAACGAGACTCTTCACGAATGATTTCCGGAGGTTGTTGTCGCGCATGTCGGTCAGTCCTTGAACGAGCGCGAGTGCACCTTGTCGAACTCCTGCTGGCGCTTGCTGCTCTTGAAGAACGAGCGCACCAGCACGAAGAACAGGGGCACGAACACGACGCCGATGAGCGTGGCCGTGGCCATGCCGCCCATCACGCCGGTGCCGATCGCCCTCTGGCTGGCCGAGCCGGCGCCGGTGGAGATGGCCAGCGGCAGCACGCCCAGCATGAAGGCCAGCGAGGTCATGATGATGGGTCGGAAGCGCAGCCGGATGGACTCCAGCGCCGCCTCCACCGCCGACTTGCCCTGCGCCTGCAGGTCCTTCGCGAACTCGATGATCAGCACCGCGTTCTTCGCCGACAGGCCGATGATGGTGATCAGGCCCACCTTGAAGTAGACGTCGTTGGAGAACCCGCGCGTCCACGCGCCCAGCAGCGCGCCGAGCACGCCCACGGGCACCACCAGCAGCACGGCCATGGGGATCGACCAGCTCTCGTAGAGCGCGGCCAGGCACAGGAACACGCCCAGCAGCGAGAAGCCGAGCAGGATCGGCGCGGTGGAGCCCGAGAGCTTCTCCTCGCGCGACTGCCCCGTCCATTCGTAGCCGAAGCCCGCCGGCAGTTGCGCCGCCAGCTTCTCCATCTGGTCCATCGCCTCGCCCGTGCTGTGGCCGGCCGACGCGTCGCCGGCGATGCGCATCGACGGATAGCCGTTGTAGCGCACGCTCTGCACCGGGCCGGTGACCCAGCGCACGCTGGCGAAGGCCGACAGCGGCACCGGTTGGCCGGCGGCGTTGATCGCGTTCAGGCGCAGCAGGTCTTCGGGCTGCATGCGCGCCTGCTGGTCGGCCTGCACCACCACGCGCTGCAGGCGGCCGGCGTTGGGGAAGTCGTTGATGTAGCTCGGGCCGAAGCCGGTGGAGATGGCGGCGTTGATGGCGGCGAAGCCCACGCCCTGGCTGGCGGCCTTCTCGCGGTCGATGGTCACCTCCAGCTGCGAGGCGTCCTCCAGGCCGTCGGGACGGATGCCGGCGGGGATCGGATCCTTGCCCGCCATGCCCAGCAACTGGTTGCGCGCGGCGAGCAGCGCGTCGTGGCCCGCGCCCGCGCGATCCTGCAGGCGGAAGCTGAAGCCCGAGGCCGTGCCCAGCTCGGGAATGGGCGGCGGGCTAAGCGGGAAGATGAACGCGTCACGCACGCTGGACAGCGCGCCGAAGGCACGGCGGGCCAGCGCCTGCGCGGAGTGTGCGGCGCCCTTGCGATCGTCCCAGCTCTTCAGCGGCACGAAGGCGAGCGCGGCGTTCTGGCCCGAGCCCGAGAAGCTGAAGCCCAGCACGCTCACCATGTCCGCCACCTCGGGCTGCTTGAGCATGTAGCCTTCCACCTGCTTCATCACCTCCAGCGTGCGGTTGCGCGTGGCACCCGGCGGCAACTGCACGTTGACGATCAGGTAGCCCTGGTCTTCGCCCGGCAGGAACGAGACCGGCAGCTTGGAGAAGAACAGCACCACGCCGCCCACGATGACCGCGAACAGCATCAGCATGACGCGCCGGCCCATGCGGCTCAGCGCGCGGACGATCAGGCCTTCGTAGCCGTGCGCCACCTTGTCGAAGTTGCGGTTGAACAGCCCGAAGAAGCCGCGCTTGGCGTGGTGATGTCCGGCTTCGACCGGCCGCAGCAGCACGCCGCAAAGCGCCGGCGTGAGCGACAGCGCCATGAAGGCGGAGAACTGGCGGTAGATGTTGCCCACGGCGCCGGCGAAGAACGCCAGCGGCACGAACACGGAGATCAGCACCACGGTGACGCCGACGATGGCGCCCTGGATCTGGCTCATCGCCTTGCGCGTGGCCTCCAGCGGCGGCAGGCCCTCGCTGCTCATGATGCGCTCGACGTTCTCCACCACCACGATCGCATCGTCCACCACGATGCCGATGACCAGCACCATGCCGAACATCGTGAGCACGTTGATGGAGTAGCCCAGCGCCAGCAGCACGCCGAACGTGCCCAGCAGCGCCACCGGCACCACGATGGTGGGGATCAGCGTGTAGCGCCAGTCCTGCAGGAACACGAACATCACCACGAACACGAGGGCGACGGCCTCCAGCAGGGTCTCGATGACGCCGCGGATGGAGATCTTGATGAAGCGCGAGCTGTCGTACGGGATGCTGTACTTCACGCCTTGCGGGAAGTACTTGGACAGCGCGGCCATGCGCGTCTTGATGGCCTCGGCCGTCTCCAGCGCGTTGCCCGAGGGCGCCAGCTGGACGCCGATGCCGGTGGACGGCTCGCCGTTCAGGCGGGCCGACGTGGCGTAGGTCTGCGCGCCCAGCTCCAGGCGAGCGACGTCGTGCAGGCGCACCGACGAACCGTCGGGATTGGCGCGCAGCAGGATCGCGCCGAACTGCTCGATGCTGGTCAGCTGGCCTTGCACCACCACGGTGGCGGTGACGCCCTGCTCCAGCACGTTGGGGATGTCGCCGATGCTGCCGGCCGACACCTGTGCGTTCTGCCCGGCGATCGCGTTGTTGACGTCGGTCATCGAGAGCTTGTAGCCCACGAGCTTGGCCGGATCCACCCACACGCGCATCGCGCGCTCGGTGCCGAACAGTTGCGCCTGGCCCACGCCGGGGATGCGCTGGATTTCGGGCAGCACGTTGCGCGACGCGTAGTCGCCCAGCGCGATCGGGTCGTACGCCGGGTTGTCGGACGACAGGATCGTGAACAGCAGGAAGTTGGAGCGCGCCTTGTCCACGCGCACGCCCTGCTGCGTGACGGCCGCGGGCAGCCGCGGGGCAGCGCGCGACAGGCGGTTCTGCACGTCCACCTGCGCCAGGTCGGGGTTGGTGCCCGGCTCGTAGCTGATGGTGATGGTGCTGGTGCCGTTGGACTGGCTGACCGACCCCATGTAGATCATGCCGGGCGAGCCGTTCAACTCCTGCTCGACGACGCTCACCACGGCCTCGTCCATGGTCTTGGCCGACGCCCCCGGATAGGTGGCGGTCAGCACGATGGTGGGCGGTGCGACGGGCGGGTACTGCGCGATCGGCAACTGCGTGATGGCCACGCCGCCGAACACGAGGATGAACAACGCGATGACGATCGCGAAGATCGGACGTTCGATGAAGAACTTCGACATGGACGGCGCTCGATCAGCGGCTGGCTGCAGATGCGGGGGGCGGCGCGGCGGCGGGGGCGCTCGCGCTCCAGGCCACCGGCTTGACCGTGCCGCCCGGACGGATCCTCTGGAACCCGTCGACGATCACCTGCTCGCCCGGCTTCAGGCCGTCGAGCACGATCCAGTTGCTGTTCTGCGAGCCGCCCAGCTTGACCACGCGCGCCGCGGGCTTGCCGTCGGCGCCCACCACCATGACCGTGTCGTTCTGCGTGGTGCGCTGCACCGCCTGCTGCGGAAGCAGCACCGCCGAATCGTCCTGCTGCTGCGCGATGCGGCCGCGCACGTACATGCCGGGCATCAGCGCGCCGTCGGGGTTGGCCACCTTGGCGCGCACGTTCACCTGGCCCGACGTGGGGTCGACGGTGAGGTCGGAGAACAGCAGCTTGCCGGTCTGCGGCAGGATGCTGCCGTCGTCCAGCGCGATGCTGACGGGAATGGTCAGGCCCAGCGACTTCGACTTGCCGCTGTCGAACGCGTTGCGCAGCTTCGTGATGTCGCTCACCGGCTGCGTGAAGTTGACATAGACCTGGTCCACCTGCTGGATGAGCGCCATCTGGGTGGCCTCGGTGGCCGACACCAGCGCGCCCTCGGTGACCAGCGCCTGGCCGATGCGGCCACTGATGGGGGCGGTGACGGTGGCGTAGTCGAGGTTGAGCTGCGCCGTCTGCACCGCGGCCTTGGCGGCGGCCACGTCGGCGCCGGCCTGCGCGGCCGACGACGTGGCGTTGACGAAGTCCTGCTGGCTGATGGCGTTGGCCTCGCGCAGCGGCTTGTAGCGGTTGAGCAGGCCGGTGGTCTGCTGCTCGTTGGCCTGGGCCTTGGCGAGCGACGCCTTGGCGCTGTCGATAGCCGCCTTGTAGGGTGCCGGATCGATCTGGTACAGCACGTCGCCGGCCTTGACGTCGCTGCCTTCGGTGAACAGGCGCTTCTGCACGATGCCGGTCACGCGCGCGCGCACCTGCGCCACGCGAGCCGCCTCCACGCGGCCGGGCAGCTCGGTGGGCACGTCGAGCGTGCGCTGGACCACGGTGACCACGCCCACTTCGGGCGCCGGCGGCGGCCCGGACGGCGGGGCCTTGTCGCCGCAGGCCGCGAGCGCCAGGAGGCAGGACAGGGCGGCGATGGAGGCAGGGGTCGGGCGCGAGGCGCGGGCGGCCAGGAAATAAAGCATGCGGCTTTTCTCTTCGAAGCTGTAGGTGGGCGGGACGTCCGCCGGGGTAGATCGGGTGGCTGCCGGCCTCACGGGCACGCTGGCGCGACCATGATCCTGGACCACCAAAAATGATAAGCTAGTTTACGTTATCGCGTGCCGCAATCGGGGTTGGGCCGCGCACCCGCCGGGTCAGAGGCGTTTGAACAGGCCCAGCGCCGTGCGCCAGGCCCGGAACCGGCCGCCGCGCAGCCAGGCCTCCAGGCGCGCGCGCATCGGCGCCTCGACCCGCTCGCTGGCGTCCAGCACCTCTTGCCACCGGCCCTCGCGGCGCAGTTCCACCGCCCGCTTGGGGCCGGGAATGGCCGCCCGGCCCGCCACGCCGATGCGCTCGGCGCAGATGGCCCGCAGCGCGCCCGACAGCGTGGCGTAGCCGGTGGTATGAGTGGTTGAGGCGTCGCCGTCGGCCGTGCGCGAGAACGTGATCCGGGCGAACGCCCGCCGGTCGACCACCAGGTAGCCGGCGTCCACCCGCACGGGCGGGTCGACGTGCTGGCGCGCATCGACCACGTGCGGAAGGTTGACCGCGCGCAGGCCGGTGGCCTCGACGCAGGACTGCAGGCAGCGACGGACGATGAGGGAACGCAGGGACATGGGCGCCAGGAAGGCGGAGCTCGGCAGGCGCTCATTCTCGCCTGCGGCCCGGCGCGCGCCGCGGCTGTCGCGTGTTGTTACCAGGCGGGCGCCAGTTCGGCGAATCCGGCCGGGGCCAGGCGCTCGTCGTCGAACGTCACCGTTTCGTAGGCCGACGGGTCCGCCAGCAGCTCGCGCAGCAGCATGTTGTTCATCGCGTGGCCGCTCTTGTAGGCGGTGTAGCTGGCCAGCAGGGGATGGCCCACCACGAACAGGTCGCCGATGGCGTCGAGGATCTTGTGCTTGACGAACTCGTCGTCGTAGCGGAGGCCGTCGGCGTTGAGCACGCGCGACTCGTCGACGACGATCGCGTTGTCCATGCTGCCGCCCATGGTGAGGCCGCGCGAGCGCATCAGGTCGAGATCCTTCGTGAAGCCGAAGGTGCGGGCGCGGGAGATGTCGGTCTTGTACTTGCCGCCGCCCATGTCGAAACTCACCTGCTGGCCGGTGGCGTCGACCGCGGGATGGTTGAACTCGATCTCGAACGTGAGCTTGTAGCCGTGGTACGGCTCGAGCCGCGCCCACGCCAGCGACGCGCCCTCGCCGCGGCGCACCTCCACCGGCTTGAGCACCTTCACGAACTTCTTGGGCGCGTCCTGCAACGCGATGCCCGCGCTCTGAAGCAGGAACACGAAGCTGGCCGACGAGCCGTCGAGGATGGGCACCTCGTCGGCGGTGATGTCGACGATGAGGTTGTCCACGCCCAGGCCCGCGCAGGCCGACATCAGGTGCTCGATGGTCTGCACTTTCGGGCCGCCCGGGTCGCCGCCGGGCGAGATGGTGGAGGCCATGCGCGTGTCGGACACCGAGGCGGTGTTGACCGGGATGTCGACCGGCTGCGGCAGGCCGACGCGGCGGAACACGATGCCGGTGCCGGGCGCCGCGGGACGCAGCGTCAGTTCGACCTTGGTGCCGGAATGCAATCCCACACCGACGGTGCGCACCAGCTGCTTGATGGTTCGTTGTTTTAACATCTGGCGATTATATCCAACTTGAATGATGGACGCTCAGCCTTACGGGTGTTCCGCTTCGGCGTGCACGCGCTCGTTGCGGATCAGGTAAATGCCGCTGCCGATGATGATCGCCGCGCCCAGCAGCGTGTACTGGTCGGGCAGCACGCGCCACAGCAGCCAGTCGAGGCCCACGCCCCACGCCAGCGCCGAGTATTCGAACGGCGCCACCTTCGACGCCTCGCCCGAGCCGAACGCCTCGGTGATGGCCAGCTGGCCGACAAAGCCGCTCACGGCCAGGCCGCACAACAGCCAGGTGTGCTCGGCGCGCACCGGCACCCACCCGGGGGCGGCCAGCGCGGTGGCGCCGATCGCCATCATCACCATCAGCCACACCACCATGTGCTCGCTGCGGTCGCTGCGCGAGAGGATGCGCGCGGAAATGGCCGACACCGCGTAGCAGGTGGCCGCGCACAGCACCGCCAGCCCGCCCATGGTGAGAAAGCCCGCGCCGCTCGGGCGCAGCACCACCAGCACGCCCAACAGGCCCACGGCGATGGCGATCCACTGGGCGCCGCTGACGCGCTCCTTCAAAAACACCACCGACAGCGCCGTGATCAGCGCCGGCGCGATGAAGAAGATGGTGTACGCCTCGGCCAGCGACAGCGTCTTGAGGCCATACGCGAACAGCGCCAGCATGGCGATGCCGAGCACGCCGCGCAGCA
>JACMOG010000422.1 GCA_014378125.1 Vitreoscilla sp.
CCGCGATTCGCGTCAGGCCCGATGGCGTGTGAGCCGGCCGGCGGCGGGCTTTGTCGCGGCCTCGACGGCCCCACGGAGCCAAGACCACCTCACAAAATCGCAGGCTTCTTCCACCCGCGAATGTCGTCCGCTGGCAGGCCGGGCGTGGAACGACGAACCGGGGGAGTCTCTTTTGTGAGGTAAAGGAGGAGGAGGCCGCAGGCCGACGGGGGACACGAACAAAAGAGACTCCCCCGGTGAGTCGTGACTGATCCCGCGCGCCCCGCAAAGCACACCGCACAACCGGCAACCGGCAACAGGCAACCGGCAACTGGCAAACCAGCAACAGATCAGCCGACAGTCACCGTCACAGTCGCCGCAACACTCGACAACCCACGCACATCCTTGACCACGACCTTGACCGCATACGTGCCCTTGACCGCCTTCGACCAGCCCAGCACGCCGGCGTTGGTCAGCGTCATGCCCGAAGGCGCGCCCGTCATCACGTAGACGATCGCATCGCCGTCCGAATCACTGCCCTTCAGCGCAACGCTGAACGACGCGCCGGCCTTCACCGAGATGGCCGAGGACGCCAGCGTCGGCGCGTGGTTCACCGACACGACGCTCAGCGTGTACTTGCCGCTGGCCGTCTTGCCCGCGCTGGTGGTGGCCGTGGCCGTGAAAGCATAGGTGCCGGCCTTCGGCGCGGACCAGGTCACGACGCCCGTGGTGCTCACGGCCAGGCCGCTCGGTGCGCCGGCCAGCGTGTACTTCGTGGTGACGCCCGACGGCGCGGTGATGCCCAGCGACTGCGAGAACGCGGTGCCCGTCTGCGCGGAGAACGCGCCACCGGGAACGACCGGCGTGGTCGACGCTGTGCTGCTGGACGACGTGGAGTCGGTGACGAGCGTGTTCAGCAGCGCGCTGGCGTTGGGCGTGCCCCAGCCCGTGGGGATGTCGTAGCCCGCCGCGGTGGCGCAGTTGGTGCAGGCGCCGTTGTTGCCGTCGACGACGTCCGCGAAGTCGGCCGCGTAGGTGCTGGCCGAGCCGGCGATGGTCTTGTACAGCGTGGTGTGGAAGTCGCCCAGCAGCGCCTTCGAGGCGGCCACGCGGCGAGCGTTGGCCAGGGCCACCAGGCCGGCCCATTGCGGCGCGCCGATGCTGGTTCCGCCGTAGGCGTTCCACGACGTGGTGGTGGCGCCCTGCGCGGTCAGCGCCACGTACTGGCCGGTGTTGGGATTGGCGTTGAACGCGACGTCGGAGGTGGCGCGCATGGCGGCGGCGCCGGTGCCCGGGATCACCAGGCTCGATTGCCACGTGGGCAGCGTCTCGACGGTGCTCACCGCGCCACCCGAGCTCGACCAGGCCGCTTCGTAGCGCGTGCCCGAACCGGTCCACTGCAGGCTGGTGCCGCCGACGGCCAGCACGGTGGGCGAGACGGCGGGCCACAAGGCCTGCGAGCCGTCGTCGCCGGCGGACGCCACGTAGGTCATGCCCGTGGTGGTGAACGTGGCGTCGTTGGACTTGACCCAACTGCCTTCGGGGGCGCCGAAGCTCATCGAGACGACGCCCGCGCCCATCTTGTTGGCCATCGCCACGCCACCCAGCAGGTTGTTGCTGTTGGCGGCGGTCACTTCGATCAGGACGATGCGCGCGAGCGGCGCGATCGCGTGCGCCCACTGCACGTCAAGCGCGCTCTCGGCCACCCAGCCGTCGTCGTATGCGGGGGCGGCGTTGCTAAGCGCGCCGCTGGCGTCGAGATGGGCCACCGAGAACGTGCAGGTGGCGCTCGCCTTGGCCAGCGGCAGCGTGGACGTCGCGGTCAGCGCGACGTTGGTGCAGGCCGGCAGGCCGAACTTGGTGGAGAACTTCGCGAGGTCCGCGAACGCGTTCGGGTTGTCGTAGGCGTCGACGACGTAGATGGTCTGGCCCGCGCCGAACGTCGCGGCGTCGGCGGCCGACAGCGCGGCGCCGGCGGCCGGCAGCACCGGCAGGCCGTAGGCGGCGCGGATCTGCGCGGGCGTGTAGACGGCGGCGCTGATGGCGGTGGCGGCAGGCTTGGTGCTTGCCGACTGGGCGCGGGCGCGTTGCAGCGTGGACAGGCGCCGGGCCAGCGTGGCGGGCGTCAGGCGCGCGG
>JACMOG010000423.1 GCA_014378125.1 Vitreoscilla sp.
AGTAGTCGGCGTAGGTGACGTAGCGATCGAAGATGTTCTGGCCGTACTCGGAGTAGCTCTCGAGGTAGGCGGTCTGGATCTCCTTGCCGATGAACTCGGCGTAGCGCGGCGCCAGGTTCTCCTTGATGAACGAGACGTACTTCTGCTCGGTCTCGGACGGGAACTGCTCGCGCTCGATCTGCTGCTCCAGCACGTACATGAGGTGCACCGGATTGGCCGCCACCTCCTGGCTGTCGAAATTGAAGACACGCGACAGGATCTTGTAGGCGAAGCGCGTGGAGATGCCGCTCATGCCCTCGTCGACGCCCGCGTAGTCGCGGTACTCCTGGTAGCTCTTGGCGCGCGGGTCGGTGTCCTTCAGGTTCTCGCCGTCGTAGATCTGCATCTTCGAGTACAGCGACGAATTCTCGGGCTCCTTCAGGCGCGTGAGCATCGCGAACTGCGCCATCATCTTCAGCGTGCCCGGGGCGCAGGTGGCCTCGGCCAGCGACGAGCCGCGGATGAGCTTCTCGTAGATCTTCACCTCTTCGCTCACGCGCAGGCAGTAGGGCACCTTGACGATGTAGATGCGGTCGAGGAAGGCCTCGTTGTTCTTGTTGTTGCGGAAGGTCTTCCACTCGCTCTCGTTGGAGTGGGCCAGCACGATGCCGTCGAACGGGATCGCGCCGAAGCCTTCGGTGCCCTTGAAGTTGCCCTCCTGCGTGGCGGTGAGCAGCGGGTGCAGCACCTTGATGGGCGCCTTGAACATTTCAACGAACTCGAGCAGGCCCTGGTTGGCCAGGCACAGGCCGCCGGAATAGCTGTAGGCGTCCGGGTCGTCCTGGGCGAAGCTCTCGAGCTTGCGGATGTCGACCTTGCCCACGAGCGCCGAGATGTCCTGGTTGTTCTCGTCGCCCGGTTCCGTCTTGCTGATGCCCACCTGCTTGAGGATGGACGGGCGGCGCTTGACGACCCTGAACTTTCGAATGTCGCCGCCGAACTCATCGAGCCGCTTCACCGCCCAAGGCGACATGATGCGATTGAGGTAGCGCTTCGGAATGCCGTATTCGCTTTCGAGGATGCCGCCGTCCTCGAGCGCGTTGAACAGGCCCAGCGGTGATTCGTTGACCGGGGAACCCTTGATGGCGTAGAACGGCACCTGCTCCATGAGCGACTTGAGGCGCTCCGCGATGGAGCTCTTGCCGCCGCCCACCGGGCCCAGCAGATAGAGGATCTGCTTTTTCTCTTCCAGGCCCTGCGCGGCGTGGCGGAAGTAGGACACCACCTGCTCGATGGCGTCTTCCATGCCGTAGAACTCGGCGAAGGCCGGATAGATCTTGATGACCTTGTTGGCGAACAGGCGCGACATGCGCGGGTCGTTGCGCGTGTCGATGGACTGCGGCTCGCCGATGGCCTTGAGCATGCGCTCCGGCGCCGTGGCATACGCCAGGGGGTTGCGCTTGCACTCCGCCAGGTACTCCTCGAGCGAGAGTTCTTCCTCGCGGGTGCGTTCGTAGCGGGCTGCGAACTGGCTGATCACGTCCATGGCAAACCTCCGGGCTGAAGTGACACTGCAAGCGCCGGACGCGATCGAGATCGGGTCGGGCCAGGCGCTTGCGTCTGGAATGTTTTGATGGAGTCCGGACCAGACCGAAACGTTCTTGCGGGAAGTACGTATCGGAGGGTCAAGGCGCCATCAGAGCAGTCCGTTCAGCGGGGTCGGGACGAGGAGGCTATTTCTGAATCCACAGGGTACAGCGTGCGCGGGATTTGTGTTGTGCCAAGCGTCGAATAGGGTGTTGTTCCGGTTTCATCTTCACCTTTCTCGACCTACATTTCAACTCGCCTGTGTGATTCTTTCCACGCGTGCGCCAACAGACCCGCTCGCCCCCGCCCGTGCCCATCGCGCCGGGCCCGGCGACGCCCTCGTCTTGTCGTGCACCGCACCGCCCGTCCGGGTCTTCCGGGCCTTCGCGGCACCCTGTCCTTTGCGGAGACACCCGATGACTCGAATCGAGACGCGCCTGCGCCTCCTGTGGCTGGCCCTTGCCTGCGCGACCCTCGCTTCCGGCGTGGCCGGTTGCGGCGGAGGCGGAAGCGCGCCGCCGCCCCCTCCGCCCCCGCCGCCGGCTTCCGAATCGGCGTACCTGCTGGCCGAGTTCGTTGCCGCGGACGGCAACAACCAGTCCGTGCGGGTGTGGGATCCGGCGCAGCCGGCGATGGCGGTACAGGACATCAAGCTCGTGATGAGCAACGGCATCGCATGGGCATCGTCGCACCTCGTCTTCTCGGATGCGCGCACTTACGACACTGCCACGCGCACGTTCACCACGCTGGGCCATGCGAAGGTGTTCTACGACAACGACGGCAAGCTGTTTTCCGTCGACCTGCGCGGCGGCCAGTCGCACGCGCCGGTGCGGCTGTCCAGCGCCGTCGACGTGTTCCTGCCCGCGAGCGCCACGCCGATGAACGCCGCGGGCGACGACGCCTGGGTGGACGCGCAGGGCGGCAGCCACGACTGGGCCATCCGCACCACGATGAGCGCCACCACCGCGCCCGTGTCGATGCTGCGGATGCTGTCCCCGCTGCGCGACGCGGCCACCGGCGTGCCGCAGGCGTTCTTCGCGGCGCTCGGCGCGCACGTCGACGGCCACTTCACGGCCACCACGTACCAGGTGTTCGACGCGTCGTTCGCGCCGGTCGCGGTGCCGGCCATCGCCGCGATGGTCGCGAGCGACACCTGGGTCGGCGTCGATCCTGCGCAGCCCGGGCTGGGCTATGTCGGCATCGCCGGCCACTTGCGGGCCGTGCGTTGGAGCGCGGGCAGCGTCACGGTGGGCGCCGACGACCTGTACGACTTCGCCGCGCCCGGCCTGGTCGTCTCCACCGCCGACGCCCGGTCGCTTTGGTTCAACGACGGCGTCACGCTGGTGGGCTTGGCCAACGGCGCGGCGCGGGTGGCCGGCACGTTTTCGCAGAGTCCGTCGCAGCTGTTCGAAGCCGGCGACAGCGTGGCTGCCGCCGAGCTCACGACGGTCTCCGTCACGCAGACGGCCACGCAGGTGGAGACGCTGCGCAAGGCCGACGGCCGCCTGACGCTGGTGGCTTCGGCCACCAGCGACCTGGTGTTGCTGGGCGCGTCCGACCAGGGACTGGTCATCGCCGGCACGTCCGAGGCGGGGCGCGCGGTGTCGCTGGTCAGCGGCGACAAGACCCGGGAGACGACGCTGGGCGCGTCGCTGCAGTTCGTCGGTGCGGTGCGTTCGGCGAGCGCCCGGATGGATCAACCGGCGGCGCCGGTGGCGGTGCTGGCCTGCGTGGCGGGCCCGGTAGATGGCTTCTGTGCGCCTGGCAGCCTCACTCAGGTGGCGCTGTCGGGCAGCACGGTCTCGGTGGGCACGCTGGCGGCCGCGGCGTCATGGGTGCGCGGCGATGCCATCGCCGGCCTGCCGTCAGCGCTGGCGGGCCAGACGTTCCTGGGCGGCGCGGGCGGCTTCGGCGACGACGAGACCGACCATCGCGACGCGTGGCAGTTCACGCCGTCGGCCAGCGGCTCGCTCACACGGATCACCAGCAACGTGCCCTGATCGGCGATCGCTCACGCGGGCGTGGATCCTGCGACTTCGCGCAGGATGACAGGCGCCGGTGTCATCCTGCCGACACCTCCGTCATCC
>JACMOG010000424.1 GCA_014378125.1 Vitreoscilla sp.
GGCACGTCGCTGGCGTCGCGGCCGCGGGCCATCACGATGCGGCCGATGCGCGGCGTGTTGTGACGCGCGTCGAAGGTGTGCCAGCGGTCGCCCAGGAACACCTCGAACCAGGCGCTGAAGTCCATCGGATACGGCACCGGCAGGATGCCGATGTCGCCCAGGTAGCCGGTGCAGTAGCGCGCCGGGATGTTCATGCAGCGGCACAGCGTGATGGCCAGGTGCGTGAAGTCACGGCACACGCCGGTCTTCTCGCGGAAGCCGTCGAGCGCCGTGCGCGTGGGGCGGGCCAGCTGGTAGTCGAAGCGCAGGTGGTTGTGCACGAAATCGCAGATGGCCTGCGCGCGGCCCCAGCCCATGGGCCCGTTGCCGAACTGGTTCCAGGCGAACTGCATCAGCTCGCTGTCGACCTCGCAATAGCGGCTGGCCAGCAGGAACTGCAGGGTACTGACGGGCAGCTCGCACGGGTCGTGCTGCCACGCGTCCCAGGCGGTCTGGTCGGGCAGGCCGGAGTCGGCCACCACGGCGTCGTTGGTGAAGCGCACCGACTGGGTGCCCGCGGGCACGTTGATGCGCCCGCAGTGGTTGCCGAAGTAGTCGATGTAGTTGTCGACCTCCACCTGGGGCGAGACGTTGAAGTTCTCCGGAGTTTGCAGGTCGTCGTGCCGCGACGGATGCACGTGGAGCAGGTAGATGAGCGCCATGGGCGCGCTGACCTGGAGTTCGATGTCGTAGCCGATCTTGATGAGCATGGAGCCTGCCATTGGGGTTTCACGGCTGTCACGGTGCGGCCGATGAGGGAACATCTTCGTCTTTGCCGGGCGCCGAGTCGGTCGGCGCGCGGCCCGATGCGGCGTCAGCGAGCGCCGACAGGCGCCACACGTTGGTGCGCGTCGCGCACGCGTTCGTGGGGAGTCAGGCGGCCGTCAGGCTCGCGATGCCCGCGCTGGCAACCTGCGCATCCTGGTTCGACTTGACGCCCGACACCCCCACCGCACCGATCACCTGGCCGTCGACGACGATGGGCACGCCGCCCTCCAGCATCGCGGTGAGCGGCGCCGACAGGAAGGCGTGGCGGCCCGCCTTGATCATCTCCTCGTAGTCGCCCGAGGGGCGGCGGCCCATGGCCGACGTGCGCGCCTTCTCGGTGGCGATGTAGGCCGACAGGGGCGAGGCGCCGTCCAGGCGCTCGAGGGCCAGCGGGTGGCCGCCGTCGTCGACGATGGCGATGGTGACGGCCCAATGGTTGGCCTGCGCCTCGGCGCGGGCGTGGTCGAGGATGCGGGCGACGTCGTCGCGCGTCAACACGGATTTCTGCTTCATTCGGGTCTCCAGGGTTCCTTCGGGTTGTAGCAGTGATGCAAGGCCCGCGCCAGCGGCACGCCAAATCGCGCCGAGTCACGCAAACGTCACGGCCTTGTCGCGCCACCATCATGCACGCGGTGCAGGATGGCGAGCCATGGATCGCCATGCCCACCCCCTTGCACCGCCGCCCGAAGACCTACGGCCGCGCGACGGCGCGACGGTGCGTGTCCGCACGGTCTGGATCTCCGACCTCCACCTGGGCACGCCCGGCTGCCAGGCCGAGGCCTTGCTCGATTTCCTGAAGCAGGTCGACTGCGACGAGCTGTTCCTGGTGGGCGACATCATCGACGGCTGGCAGCTGCGCCGCTCGTGGTACTGGCCGCAGGCTCACAACGACGTGATCCAGAAGCTGCTGCGCAAGGCGCGCAAGGGCACCCGCGTGATCTTCGTGCCGGGCAACCACGACGAGTTCGCCCGCAAGTACGTCGGGCACGAGTTCGGCGGCATCGAGGTGGTGTCCGAGTGGATGCACGAGACGGCCGACGGCCGGCGCCTGTGGCTCACCCATCGCGACCTGTTCGACGGCGTGATCCAGTGCGCCAAGTGGCTGGCCTACGTGGGCGACTCGCTGTACACGTTCATCCTCAAGCTCAACAAGCACTTCAACTCGATGCGGGCGCGCATGGGGCTGCCGTACTGGAGCCTGTCGAAGTACCTGAAGCAGAAGGTCAAGCGCGCGGTGAGCTACATCGGCGACTTCGAGATGGCCGTGGCGCGCGAGGCCAAGCGCCGCGGTGCCGACGGCGTGATCTGCGGCCACATCCACCATGCCGAGATGCGCGACATCGACGGCGTGCTCTATTGCAACGACGGCGACTGGGTGGAGAGCCTGACGGCGCTGGTGGAGCATCCGGACGGCCGCCTGGAGATCCTCGACTGGTCGAAGCGCGACGTGCGCGGCAAGCCCGCCACCCGCGACGACGGCGCGCCGCCGCTGCCGGGCGTGCGCCAGCCGGAGCTGGCGGTGCTCTCCCAGGTGATGTCGGGGCGCTGAGCCGCCCCGCGCCGTAGGCCCGCTGAGCCGCCCGGCGCCTCAGGCCGCGGCCCGCAGCATGCCCGCGATGGGCCGCGGGATCAGCGGCAACGCGTCGACGAACTGGCGCGTGGCCGCGGTCCAGGTGAATCCCATCGCGTGCGCGCGGGCGCCCTCGCGCGGGAGCGCCAGCGCCGCGAGGCAGGCGCGCCGCAGGTCGGCGTCCAGCACGCCGCCGCCCGAGCGGCCCACCACGTCGATGGGGCCGGCTACCGGAAAAGCGGCCACCGGCGTGCCGCAGGCCATGGCCTCCACCAGCACCAGGCCGAAGGTGTCGGTGACGCTGGTGAACACCTTCACGTCGGCGCTGCGGAACACGCGTGCCAGCGCCTCCCCCTGCAACGCGCCGAACCAGCGGGCCTCGGGGTACATCGCCTGGAGCCGGGCGCGCTCGGGCCCGTCGCCCACGACCCATTTCTCGCCCGGCAGGTCGAGCTTGAGGAACTCGCCGACCTGCTTCTCGACCGCGATGCGGCCGACATGCAGGAACACCGGGGCGGCGCCGCGCGGCTCGCGCGGGCCGTCGGGGTTGAACAGCGTGGTGTCGACCCCGCGCGACCACACGCGCGGCGCCGCGAACCCGTGCGCGCGCAGGTCGTCGACGATGGCCGGCGTGGCCGCGAGCGTGGCCGTGCCGGCGTCGTGGAAGCGACGCAGGAAGGCGTAGCTCACCGACAGCGGGATCGGCAGGCGGGCGCGCAAGTATTCCGGAAAGCGCGTGTGGTACGCGGTGGTGAAGGGCCAGCCCTGCTCGAGGGCGACCGCGCGCGCATGGATGCCCAGCGGGCCTTCGGTGGCGACATGCAGTGCGTCCGGCGCCAGCCCCAGCATGCGGCGCCGCACCGTGCGCCGGCTGGCCAGCGCCAGCCGGATCTCGGCGTAGCCGGGGCAGGCGATCGAGCGGAACTGGTCGGGCGACAGCAGCTCCACGGCATGCCCCAGGGCCTGCAGCTCGCGCACGGTCATCTGCAGCGTGCGCACCACGCCGTTGATCTGCGGCGTCCAGGCATCCGTGACGATCAGGATCTTCATGCGGGGGCTCCCCAGGCGACTGCGCGCAGCCTAGGTCAGGCGCGTGAATCGGCCGTGACAACCCGGCGTCGTGGCGCGTGCGAGACACGCGTCATCGCAACCGCGTCGTCGCGTCATCGCGACGTCACTGCTTCGATCGAGGATGACCGGAATCAAAAAAAGGAAAGAGGTCTCCCATGGTTTCCCGTCAGATCGTCCTGGCGCGCCTCGCGCCGCTGTTCGTCGCCACCGCCGCGGCCGCCGTGCTCGCCGCCTGTGGCGGCAATGACTCCAGCCCGCCGCCTGCCCCGACCCCCTTGCTGACGCTGGACGGCAGCGTGCCCCTCGTGATCGGCCATCGTGGCCTGCCCGGGCTGTATCCGGAAGAGACGCTGCCCGCGTACGAAGGAGCGCCCGACGCCGGCGCCGATTCGCTCGAGGAAGACCTGCACATGACCAGGGACTGCGTGCTCGTGGCGCGCCACAACCCCTGGCTCAGCGACAACAC
>JACMOG010000037.1 GCA_014378125.1 Vitreoscilla sp.
GCGATGGATCGGCGACGCCGCGGCGCTGGGCCATCGCGTGCGCGATCTGGCAAGGCCGATGGCCGCGCATCCCCCCGCCAGCGCGCGCGAGCGCCGCTGCGACGTGCTGGTGGTGGGCAGCGGCATCGCGGGCCTGTCGGCCGCGCGCACGCTGCAGCGCGCGGGCATCACCGACCTCGCGGTGCTCGAACTCGAGGACCAGGCCGGCGGCAACAGCCGCGGCCACGCCATGCACGGCCTGCGCTGCCCGCTCGGCGCGCACTACCTGCCGCTGCCCGGCCCCAGCGCGCCCGACATCCAGGCCTGGCTGGTGGAGATCGGCCTGGCCAGGCAGACCGCCGCGGGCCTGAAATGGGACGAGCGCCACCTGTGCCACAGCCCGCAGGAGCGCCTGTTCATCGACGGCCGCTGGCAGGAGGGCCTGCTGCCCAATGTGCCGCGCGCCTCCGTCACGCAGGCGCAGTACCGGCGCTTCGCGAAGATGATCGCCGACGCCGGCAAGCTGGGCTTCGCGCTGCCCACCACGCGCGCGCCCTGGACGCCCGCGCACGCCGCGCTCGACGCGATCACCGCCGCGCAATGGCTGCGCGACAACGGCATCGACGACCCGCGCTTCCTGGCCTACCTCGACTACTGCTGCCGCGACGACTACGGCGCCGGCGCGTCCACCGTGTCGGCCTGGGCGTTGGCGCACTACTTCGCGAGCCGCCACGGCTTCAGCGCGCCCGGCGACGATGCCAACGAACGCGACGCGGTGCTCACCTGGCCCGACGGCAACGCGCCGCTGGTCGACGCGTTGCGCCATCCGTTCGTCGACCGCGTGTTCACCGGACGCGCCGCGTTCCGCATCGACGAGGGCCTGCACGGCGTCACCGCCTGGGCCTTCGCAGGCGCGGAGGTGGAGCGGTGGACCGCGAAGCACGTCATCGTGGCGACGCCGCTGTTCATCGCCGCGCACGTGCTCAGCGCGCCGCCGCCGCCGCTGGTGGCGATCGCGAACCAGCAGCGGCGCGCGCCGTGGATGGTGGCCAACCTGCGCCTCGACGGGTTGCCGATGGACCGCGTCGGCGCGCCGCTGTCGTGGGACAACGTGGTCCACGGCAGCCCGTCGCTGGGCTACGTCGACGCGCAGCACCAGAGCCTCGGCCGCATCGTGGGCGAGCGCCTCATCACCGCGTACTGGGCGTTCCCCGA
This sequence comes from Vitreoscilla sp., assembly GCA_014378125.1. The sequence continues at coordinate 1,195 of JACMOG010000037.1, forward strand.
CACCGATCGCAGGCGGCTCCTCGAGATGCGCTGGGACGACGCCACGCAGCTGGTCCTGGACGACCTGCGCGGGGTGCACCCCGATCTGTCGGAGCGACTGCAGCAGGTCGACATCGTGCGCCATGGCCACGCGATGGCCATTCCCACGCCCGGGCTGCGGTCCAGCGCGGCGCTCGCGGCGATACCCGCCAGCGCATCGCGCACGAGCTTCGCGCACGCCGATCTCTCGGCGTACTCGGTGTTCGAGGAGGCATTCACGCACGGAGCGAGCGCGGGCCAGCGCGTGGCGCGAGCGTTAGGGATGTCTTAACTGAACAGCAACACAAGTGGTCTGGATTGCCGAACTTCCGGTCAATCACGCCGCTGCGCGACGTTTCACGCACGGTTACAACGAGTGATGGAAGAAAGCTGCGCTGCCCGTCGTTCTCCCATGAGCTGCGCTTGCATAGGGTGGAGCCGACGTCGACGCTGCACTGCGAAACAAGTCGTGACGCGGTGTGCCGACAGGCAGCGGGCACGCCCATTGCCAAAAGGCACACCATGCCCGGCCATCGTTGTTGTGCAGCCCCAAACGGAGGAACTCCTCCGCGCGGGTCAGCAAGCATTCAACAACTGCGGAACCGGGCGAAGTATGGTCGCGTCTCCTAACGGGAACACCCAGCGCACGGACTCTCGTTGGAACTCGTGACACCCCCCCCTCTCAAAAAACTTCTTCAGGAGTGAGTCAATGACTCGAATCAATTCGCTTGCGATCAACGTGTTGGCAGCTGCCGCCGCCATCGCCTGCATGAGCTCGGCCTCGGCGCAGAGCAATGAGACCTACAACCCGAATGCCTATGTGCTGCTGAACGGCAGCGCTGTGAAGCCGGACTCCAAGTTCCCCGAGGACAAGACGGGATACGGCGGCGGCGCCAGGATCGGCGTGCCGCTGTCGCCCAGCTGGGACCTGCAGTTCGGGGGCACCTTCGCGCAATCGAAGAACAACGGCAGCAAGCTTCGCGAGTGGCTGGGCGGTGTCGACGCGCTGTACCTGTTCACGCCGGGCGGCTTCCGTCCGTTCGTGCTGGTGGGCGCGGGCGGTGCGCGCGACAGCGTCAGCGAGGCCGGCGTGGGCTCATGGCGCCACACGGCGCCCTACGTGAATGCGGGCGTGGGCTTCCAGTACAAGTTCACGCCGACGCTGGGCATGCAGGCCGACATCCGCGAAACCGACGCGTTCTATCGGCATCGCGACACCATCGACGGCATGAAGCACGCCGCCAACACGTACGCCAACGTGGGCCTGACCTGGGCCTTCGGCGGCCCGCCGGCACCCCCGGTCGTGCCGGTGACCACCACCACGCGCACCGAGGAGACCACGGTCGCCACGACGCCCGCGCCCGCACCGATCATCGCGCCGCCGCCCCCGCCGCCGGCTCCCGTGATGAAGAAGTACACGCTGTCGGCCAGCGAGCTGTTCGGCTTCAACAGCGCCAAGCTGGGCCCGAACCAGCCCAAGCTGGATGAAGTGGCCTCCACGATGAACGCCAACACCGACATCGCCAGCGTCACCATCGTCGGCTACACCGACCGTATCGGCAGCAACGCCTACAACCAGAAGCTGTCGGAACAACGCGCCAACTCGGTCAAGTCCTACCTGCAAGGCAAGGGCGTCTCCGAGAGCCGCCTGACCGCCGTCGGCAAGGGCGAGGCCGATCCGGTCGTCGAGTGCAAGGACGAGAAGAAGCGTCCCGCGCTGATCAAGTGCCTCGAGCCGAACCGCCGCGTCGAGATCGAGCCGGTCACGTTCACGAAGCAAGTGAACTGATCTCGCGCGTCGCGTGACAAGGCCCGCCTCGGCGGGCCTTTTTCATTGGTGTTTCCCCGCTGCATGCCCCGCGCGCAAAGTCCCAGCATCGCGGCGTATGCAAAACACGAACTGGAGACACCCGATGACCACGCTCAATGCCGACGCCGCCTACCGCAAGGTGGCGGCGCGGCTGATTCCGTTGCTGTTCCTGTGCTACATCGCGGCCTATCTCGATCGCGTCAACGTCGGGTTCGCCAAGCTGCAGATGCAGCAGGCGCTGCAGTTCTCCGACTCGGTCTACGGCTTCGGCGCGGGTATCTTCTTCATCGGCTACTTCATCTTCGAGATCCCCAGCAACGTGATGCTGCATCGCGTAGGCGCCGGGCGCTGGATCGCACGCATCATGGTGAGCTGGTCCATCCTGTCGGCCGGCATGATGTTCGTCAACTCCGCGCTGAGCTTCTACATCGTGCGGTTCCTGCTCGGCGTGGCCGAGGCCGGGTTCTTTCCCGGCATCATCCTGTATCTCACATACTGGTTTCCGGCGGCGCGCCGCGGCCGTGCCACGTCGCTGTTTCTCGCCGCGATAGCCGTGGCCGGCCTGGTGGGCAATCCCGCGTCGGGCTGGATCCTGCACTCGCTGGACGGCGTCAACGGATGGCAGGGCTGGCAGTGGGTGTTCCTGCTGGAGGCCGTTCCCTCGCTGGTGCTGGGCGTGGTCGCCTGGTTCTGGCTGGAGGATCGCGTGAAGGACGCGCAGTGGCTCACGCTCGAGGAACGCGAGCTGGTGGCGCGCGACATCGCGGCCGAGGAGTCGCACAAGATCGACGGCAGCCTGGGCCGCGTGCTGTCCGACGGGCGCGTGTGGCTGTCCGCGCTCATCTACTTCGCCATCGTGTCGGGCCTGTACGGCGTCACGTTCTGGCTGCCCACCATCATCAAGGGACTGGGCGTGGCCGACCCGCTGCAGGTGGGCCTCATCGGCGCGGTGCCATGGGCCTTCGGCATCGCCGCCATGTTCTTCGCCGCGCGCAGCGCCGACCGGCGCCAGGAGTACCGCTGGCACACCGCGGTGTCGTGCGTGGTCGCCGCGGTGGGACTGGTGATCAGCGTGGCCTTCCACGCCGACGTGGTGCTGGCCATGGCCGGCCTCACCATCGGCGCGATGGGCATCATGAGCGCGCTGCCCATCTTCTGGAGCAATCCCACCGCGCTCCTGGGCGGCACGGCCGCGGCCATGGGCATCGCGTTCATCAACTCCGTGGGCAACCTCGCGGGCTTCGCGATTCCCTGGCTGATGGGCGTCATCAAGGACCGCACGCACTCCACCGACCTCGGCCTGCACATGCTCGCCGGCTTCCTGGTGCTGGGCGCGATCGCGGTGATGTTGCTGAAGAAGAACGATGTCGCGCGTTGAGGGTCTGCGCGAGTGACGGGTGCGGACGGTCGCGGCACAATGCGGCCCATCGAGACCTCCGCGCCCCCGCGCCGAACCAGACCATGAGCCTGGCCTACGACGACGCCGAACTGCTGTTGTCCTCCATCCTGCCGGATGCGCGCATCTCGCCCATTCCTTCTGCTTTCGACGGCGTCGGCATCGGCATCGCCGTGCCGCGCGACACCTTCGACGAGGCGCTGGGCGTGCTGCGCGAGGCGGGCTACGTGCTCCGCACCGATGAGATCGGCGACAACCGGCGGCGCCTGCTCTCGGCCCCCGACGGCGACGCCCCGCTGACGCTGCACCTGATGGAATCGGACGCGCGCCGCGAGTCCCTGCTGCCGCTGGCCTGACGCAGCCTCAGCCGCGCTGCACCCGCTGCACCCGCGGCTCGCGTGGGCCGAAGGCCTGCACCAGGCGCGCCATCACGGCTTCGGCGCGCGCCGTGTTGTCGGCGCCCAGGTTGCACACGTACACGTCGGCCGTGATGCTGCGCAGCTCCGGCCACGTGTGCACCGCCAGGTGCGACTCCACCAGCAGCACCACGCCGGTGACGCCTTGCGCCTGGCCGGCCTCGTCGACGAACGGATGGAACACGCTGCCCACCGCGCGCAGTCCCGCGCCCGCGACCGCGTCCAGGCACAGCGCGCGCAAGGCGTCGGCATCGTCGAGCGGGGCCTCGCCGCGGCAGTCGTGCAGGTCGGCGATCAGGTGGAGTCCGTGCATCGTTCAAGGAGGTGGCGCACGGGTCGTGCGGCCGCCATGGTAGGCCATCGTTTCCCACCTGCGGCGAAGCGGTCGCCGAGCGGTCGTTAAAATCGGTCCGGTGCACGCCCTCAACGCCGATCTCCACTGCCA
>JACMOG010000038.1 GCA_014378125.1 Vitreoscilla sp.
CGGAAAACGAGCGCAAGCGCAACAAGAAGGCATAAATAGAGCCCCCACGCTCGCTGGCGCTCGCTGCCCCCCGAGGGGGAGCTCCACGAGCGGCCCGGCAGAGCCGGCTCCGCCGCTCCCTCGAACCTCGGTTGGGGTGGGTGAGCGGCAGCGCCGGGAAGGCCAGGGTGCCAACAACGCGATCCGCCGCAAGGCCGGTCGCTTTTTTTTCGACGGCACGCAAGGTGTCTGGCATCTCCCGCGTACCCGCGGGCAATGCCTGACGCCGCTTCCGATCTGCGACACTCCGACGCGATGAATGAGACGCCTCCACTGACCCACGCCCGTGCCGCCTTCGGCATGGTCGTCGTCACGCTGATGTGGAGCACGGCCGGAGTCGTCAGCCGGTCGTTGCAGACCGCCGAGAGCTTCGAGGTGACGTTCTTCCGCAGCCTGTTCAACCTGGCCGGGCTGGGCGTGGCGCTCACCTGGATGCGCGGCTGGAGCCTGTGGGCCGACCTGCTGCGCTCGCCGCGCGTGGTGTGGATGTCGGGCCTGTGCTGGAGCGTGATGTTCACCGCCTTCATGGTGGCGCTCACGATGACGCGCGTGGCCAACGTGCTCGTCACGATGTCCATCAGCCCGTTGTTGACGGCTGTCTTCGCGCGCGTGTTCCTGCATCACCACCAGCCCCCGCGCACCTGGGTGGCGATCGCCGTGGCCGGCGCGGGCATCGCCTGGATGTTCGGCCACAGCATGCAGGCCGCCGACGCGCGCAGCCTGGCCGGCATGGCCGTGGCGTTCGCGGTGCCGCTGTCGTCGGCGCTCAACTACACGGTGCTGCAGCACGCGGGCCGTGCCCAGCCGGCCGACGACGACAGCACGCAGACGCCCGCGGCGCAGCCCGACCTGTTCAGTGCCGTGCTGATCGGCGCGGCCATCTCCGCGCTGGTCACGCTTCCGCTGGCGTGGCCTTTCAAGTCCAACGCGCATGACCTGGGCCTGCTGTTCGGCCTGGGCATCTTCCAGCTGGCGATCCCGTGCCTGCTCCTCGTGCGCGTGACGCGCGCGCTGGCCGCGCCCGAGGTGGCGCTGCTGGGCCTGCTGGAGGTGATCTTCGGCGTGCTGTGGGCCTGGGTGGGCGCCGGCGAGGAGCCCGGAAGCTCCGCGCTGATGGGCGGCGGCATCGTCGTCGGCGCGCTCGTGTTCAACGAATTGCTGAGCCTGCGCGGTCGCCAGGCGCTTCAGGAAACGACATGACCTCCCTCGACACCGTCCTCGCGGAACGCCGCGGCCACGTGGGCATCCTCACGCTCAATCGCCCGAAGGCGCTCAACGCGCTGTCGCTCGAAATGATCCGCGCGATCACCACGCAGCTGCTCGCCTGGCGCGACGACGCGCAGGTGGGCGCGGTGCTGCTGCGCGGCGCCAACCGCGAGGGCAAGGCGCCGGCATTCTGCGCGGGCGGCGACATCCGCTACTTCCACGAGGCCGCGCTGGCCGGCGACCCGACGCTGGAGGACTTCTTCAGCGAGGAATACGCGCTGAACCACCTGATCCATACCTTCGGCAAGCCCACCTTCGTGCTGATGGATGGCATCACGATGGGCGGCGGCATGGGGCTGGCGCAGGGCTGCTCCCTGCGCATCGTCACCGAGCATTCGAGGCTGGCGATGCCCGAGACCAACATCGGCCTGTTTCCCGACGTGGGTGGCGGCTGGTTCCTGGCGCGCACGCCGGGGCACCTGGGCGAGTTCCTGGGCCTGAGCGGCCACATGCTGGGCGCGGCCGACGCGCTTGCCGTCGACTGGGCCGACGCGTTCGTGCCCGCCGCGGGCCTGGACGAGCTCGTGCAGGCCATCGTCGACGAGACCGCCGTGGATGGCGTGGGCGCGCTGTCGGCCGTCAACGCGTTCGCGGCCGATGTCGGCCCGTCGTCGCTGCGCGACCTGCGCGACCTGATCGACCGCGTGTTCGCCGCGCCGGACATGCCGGCCATTCTCGCGGCGCTCGCCGCGGAGCCGGGCGAGTTCGCGGCGACGCTGGCGACCACGCTGGCGCAGCGCTCGCCGTTGATGATGTCCGTCACCCTCGAGCAGATCCGGCGCGCGCGCACGTTGACGCTGGCCGACGACCTGCGCATGGAGCGCGGCTTGGTGCGCCACTGCTTCCACCTGCGGCCGGGGCCGGCCAGCGAGACGCTGGAGGGCATCCGCGCGCTGGTCGTCGACAAGGATCATTCGCCGCGGTGGAACCCGGCCTCGCTCGACGGCGTCGACGCCGCGATGGTGGAGGCGTTCTTCGCCTCGCCGTGGCCGGCCCACGCGCATCCGTTGCGCGACCTGGCCTGACGTTGCCTGAGGGCCGCCGCGAGTGCGGCCAGGCCGCTCAGCAGCAGGGCCCAGGTGGGCGCCTCGGGCACGGGTGAGGTCGGGGGCACGGCCGGACCGGTCGGGCCACCACCGCCACCGCCACCACCGCTACCGCCACCGCCACCGCCACCGCCACCGATGCCGCCGCCGCCGATCGGAAAGCC
>JACMOG010000425.1 GCA_014378125.1 Vitreoscilla sp.
GGCCTGCTGCCCCACTTCGCCACCGAGGTGAGCTTCGGGCGGCGCACGTACAACGCGCGCAGCGAGACCGTTCACAAGCTGCCCAGCTTTCGCCAGCCCTGGGCCGCGGGCCAGCGCTGCATCATTCCCGCCGAGGCCATCTACGAGTCCTGCCACGAGAGCGGCCGCGCGGTGCGCTGGCGCATCTGGCAGGACGGCGAGGTGCCGCTGGGCATCGCCGGCCTCTACCGGCGCTGGCGCAGCCCGCAGGGCGGCGAACTGCTCACGTTCGCGATGCTCACCATCAACGCCGACGCGCATCCGCTGATGCGGCGCATGAACAAGGCCGGCGACGAGAAGCGCATGGTGGTGATCCTCGATCCCGAGGACTACCTGCCGTGGCTGCAATGCGGCTCGCTGGAGGCGCCGCGCTACTTCCGGCCATGGAACGGTTCGCTGCTGGCCGAGCCGGCGCCGCTGGTGCGCGCGCCGAAGGTGGCCGCGGAGCCGCCGGCGCGAGATGAGATCCTGCCGCCGAAGGCGATCAAGCCGATGCCGCCGCCGGCACAGCCGCCCTCGCCGCCTCCGCCGCCCACACAAGGCGATCTGTTTTAAGGCAACGCGCAGCCGTGCCTCATCCAACCAGCGCTTGAAGCTCCTTGGATGCCGAGTGGTGCAGGCGGCGGCCTTCCTTCGCCACGTTGACCTGCAGCGCGACGCGAGCCACATCCAGCAGGCCCATGGCCAGCGAATAGCTGCCCTTGGCCTGCAACCATGCAAGCACGTCCGCCAGATGCCAGATGGAAGCGCTGCCCTCGTGCACGGGCGCCGGAAAGCTTCCGGGATGGGCCAGCATCAGCTTGCGCATGTTCTGTCGCGACACACCCACGAGGTCGGCCACGTCGGTGAGTCCGACAAGGTCCGGTGTCACCTCGATCAGCTTGGCCGATGGCGCGGCGCGGCGCACGTCGGCCAGCGCGCTGCGCACGGCATCGTCTGCGGTGGCTGCTTCACGGGTGAACTCCAACGCCAGGCGTCCTGGCTGGCCGATGCCGACCAACGCATCGTCGCAGCCGGCTTCGCCCAGACGCTCGACCAACGCATCGGCGCCGTGATCGTCGGCGACAAGTTGATACTTCAAGGTGAAGGTGTATTCCATCTCGCTACTCCTTGGAGCCGTCCTCGGGCTCGGCTTGCCGGCGGTGCGTCGTGCAGTTGTCCACGACGCGACGCAACGCGCGCGCGTGGTTGCCGGGATTCTTCGGTGTGCTCCACACCGACGTGATGCAGAACTCGCCACAGCGGCATTCGTCGTCGTTGTATGGGCAGTAGATTCGCCCCCAGGCATGGCTGCCCCCGACTTCAATACGCCAACCTTGCGCTTCGGCGTGCCGAAGGCATTCCTCGACCTCTTTCTTGGGGTGGGAGGAGCGGGCCATGATCGAGAATGATTATGGACAATAGAGACAGAGTTGTCAATTGACAACCTCATCGATGGGCGTCGTACCCCTTGGCCCGACGTTGAGTGCCGGCAGACGGCCAACGATCACGCTCACGCTCTTCACGGGCAGGAACACCGTGAAGGCCTGGCTGGTGAGCTCGTATCAGTTCTTGCCGGTGGCCCCGTCCTTCCAGCCGCGAAGCTCCTCGATGACGGCATTGCCGGGGTCAGGCCTTGAAAACTGTCAGAAACTCCACCATACTTCTGCCAGTCAAAAACGGTCGCCATGCAAACCATCGCCAAACAAGTTCTTGAGCACGCCGCGGGGTTGCCGGAGGGCACGCCCGTGGGCGCGAAGGAGTTGCTGCACCTGGGAAGCCGGGCGGCCGTGGATCAGGTCCTGTCCCGGCTGGTGCGACGCGGCACCCTGCTGCGCGCGGACCGCGGCATCTATGTCCTGCCGGTGGAGAGCCGCTTTGGCGCCCGGGCGCCCTCGCCCGCCAAGATGGTCGAGGGGCTGGCCGCTCAAAGTGGCGAAACCATCGTCTTGCATGGTGCGTCTGCAGCCAACGCGTTGGGCCTCACTTCCCAGGTGCCGATCAGGGCCGTCTACCTGACATCCGGTCCCAGCCGCCGCTTGAAGCTTGGGGCGCAGACCGTCGAGTTCAGGCATGCGCCGGTGTGGCAATTGGTCTTTCCCGGGCGTCGGGCCGGCGACGTGGTGCGGGCGTTGGCATGGCTTGGGCCGGAGAAGGCCGGCGAAGCACTCCGCACGCTGCGCGCCAAACTGCCTCCGGCCGAGATGGAGGAAGTGGCCTCGGCGCGCGCGCGACTGCCGACGTGGATGGCGCAGGAAGTGAGCGCGCTGGTACCGCATGGCTGAGTTCGACGGGCGATGCGAGCAATGAAGGTCGACGGACCGTTGGCGTCGACGGGCAGGCAATTGGGTGCCAAATGGGTCGATCCGGACGCGGCGCCACGGGCGGACGTGCAAGCCGACCTGTTCCGTCATGTCAGCGTGGAAAAAGCAATGCTCTACCGCTGCGTGATGGCGTGCTTCGCCGCCGCCAAACGCCAGTTCCGGCTGCACCTGCGCCCCGACGAGGTGCTGGCAGAGGGCCGGTGGGCGCTTGGGGCGGGGCAGGCCCCGCCCCGCATCGAAGAAATCCAGGCGGCACTGGCCCAACTCACCGACTGGGGCAATCTCGAATCGCAGCCCGACACGGCACGCGTCGCCAGCATCAGCGACTTTTATCGCGCCCGATTTCTGTACCGGTTGTCCCAGGGTGGCGAGGCCGTGGAAGCGGCGCTGACTACCTTCGCGCACACGCTGCGCCGCCGTGCCGAACTGCAGACCGTCGCGCTTGAAGACATCACCCACCGCTTGCAGGCTCTGCGCGCCCTGGCGGACAGTGCCGAGCCGGATGCGTCGAAAGTGCACGAAACGCTGCGCGATCTCGTGCGCGTGTTCGAAAGCTTGGCCGACA
>JACMOG010000426.1 GCA_014378125.1 Vitreoscilla sp.
CGCGAGAACAGCGACAGCTCCATGCCCGGCGCGCCCTGCGTGACGCCGTCGCACATGGCCGGCACGCCGCCGGCCACCTGCACGGTGGCGCCCAGGGCCGCGGCGTCGCGCCGGATCTGCTCGGGATAGCCCTCGTAGGGCTGGTGGGCCGACAGCATGTCGTGGTAGGCCGTGACGATGCCGATGTGCGGCGACCGTTCGGCCACCACGCGCAGCTTGTCGTTGGCCGGCATGGCGGCAAAGGCGTGCGCCACGTTGGCGCAGCCCAACCGCTCGGCACCGCGGGCGCGGGTGCGCAGGGCGTCGACGTGGCCGAGGTAGTCGGCGCGAGTGTCCGCGCTGCGGCGGCGGATGCGGTCGGTGACGGCGGCGGCGGTCGTGTTCAGCGGAGCTGGCGACCCGGGCGTGGCGGTGTAACTCATGGTTCGATTATCTGGTAACTCCGTTACATCGTCAAACCAGCGGAGCCGGTAGTCGAGTGCGGGATCAGGTCAAAGGCGAGAAGCCGGCGGGCGGCAACCGGTGCGCCCGATCGGCGAGTTTGCGCCTTCGCGACACCCCGCGCTGCTACGCAGATTCAGGCCGTACCGTGGACGGGCCATCGATGCGGCGCTGGGCCACGGCCAGGTCGTCGACGGTGTCGATGTCGAACAGCACGCCGGGGTCGTCCACCTCGACGGCCGCCGTGGGGTAGCGCGCGAGCAGGCGGCGCGCGCCCTCGTCGCCCTTGAGCATCATCAGCTCCGAGAACAGCTCGGCCGCGAAGCCCACCGGGCTGCCGCGCCGCCCACGATGCTGGGCGAACGCGATGGGCTGCTGGTCGAGCGCGGCGGCCACCGCGCGCAGGCTGTCGGGCCGCACCAGCGGCATGTCGCCCGGCAGCACCAGCCAGCCGGTGGCGCTCGAATGGAGGGAGACACCCGCCGCGATCGAGTCGCCCATGCCCCATCGTGCCTGCGAACGGGCGTCGACGACGATCATGTCGGCCGCCGCGACCAGCCCTTGCGCCTCGGCCACCAGCGCCTCGGAAATCACGAGCACGACCGGCATTCCCGAGGCGATGGCATTGCGCAAGGTGCGGACGAGGACGGTTTCGCTGCCCAGCTTTTCACTGAGCTTGTGACGGGTTCCGTGATATCTGCTCCCCGCGCCCGCCGCCAGCACGACGATGGCTGGTTCATTTTTCATGGGCGCTGGCGCGGCAGCTTCCTGACTGCCGCGCATTGAATGGTTATGTGCCTCAAGAATCGTTGGCAAACCCCTTTTGTTCCAGTGGGACGTCTACCTAAGGCGTTCCCCTAAACTCACGCCATGAGCACCCATTCGAATCTGCCCGACGAGCGCAAGAGTTACGAGCGCGCCGCGCTCGAGGAGGCCGATGCCGCCGTCGATCCGCTGCGCCAGTTCGGCGCCAGGATGGACGAGGCCTTCGCCGCCAAGGTGCCCGAGCCCAACGCGATGACGCTGGCCACGGTGGGCGCCGGCGGACGGCCGTCGACGCGCATCGTCCTCATCAAGGGCTTCGACGCACGCGGCATCGTCTGGTTCACCAACTACGACAGCCGCAAGGGGCACGAGCTGGCCGCCAACCCGTTCGCCGCGCTGCAGTTCCACTGGGTGGAGCTCGAGCGGGTGGTGCGCATCGAGGGGCGCGTCGAACGCGTGGACGACGCGGAGTCCGACGCCTATTTCGCCTCGCGGCCGGTCGACTCGCGCATCGGTGCCTGGGCCTCGCCGCA
>JACMOG010000427.1 GCA_014378125.1 Vitreoscilla sp.
ACATCCCGCGCCGCCTGGAGGCCGTGCGGGCCTTCGCCGCGCTGCCCGAGGCCGCGGCGCTGGCCCCCGCCAACAAGCGCACCGCCAACATCCTCAAGAAGAGCGCCGACCCGGTGGAGGCCAAGGCCGCCCCGGCGCTGTTCACCGAGGCCGCCGAGCGCGAGCTGTGGACGGACGTCGACACGGTGCGCCGCGCGGCCGACGTGTTGTTCGAGGCGGGCGACTACACCCACAGCCTGAAGGCGCTGGCCGCGCTGCGCACGCCGGTGGACAAGTTCTTCGACGACGTGATGGTGAACGCGGACGACCCGAAGGTGCGCGCCAACCGCCTGGGCCTGCTCGCCACGCTGCACGGGGTGATGAACCGCGTGGCCGATCTGTCGCGCCTTTCGCAGTAAGCCAACCCGTACGAGGATGCCCATGCAGACCCCCAAGCTCGTGATCACCGGCCGCGACGGCATCCTCAACATCTTCCGCAACGACCACGTGAAGGCGCCGGAGGAATGGGAGCCTATCCCGGGCGCGCTGGAGGCCGTCGCGCGCCTGAACCACGCGGGCTGGCACGTGGTGGTGGCCACCAATCAATCCGGCATCGGCCGCGGCATGATCGACATGACCTCGGTCAACGCGGTGCACTCGCACATGATGAAGCTGCTGTCGGAGAAGGGCGGGCGCATCGACGCCGTGTTCTTCTGCCCGCACGCGGCCACCGAGCAGTGCGAGTGCCGCAAGCCGGCGCCCGGCCTGATGCACGACATCGGCGAGCGCTACGGCGTCGAGCTCGTCAACGTGCCCATGGTGTGCGACACCCTGCGCGACCTAGAGGCCGCCAAGGCCGCGGGCTGCAAGCCGCACCTGGTGCGCACCGGCCGTGCCGCCGTGGCCGACGCGGCAACGCTGGACCAGTGGCTGGAGGCCGTGCCCGGCACCGTGGTGCACGACGACATGGCCGCGTTCGCCGAACACCTCATCGGCCACTGACAACATCCTCAACAAGAAGAAGACCCACCGGCATGTCCAAGGCGCTCTCCGTCGTACGCTCGATCCTGTTCTTCCTCTACATGGCCATCACCGTGATCCCGTGGGGCGCCACCGTCTGCCTCTGCGCGCCGTTCCTCAGCGCCGACCAGATCTACCGCTGGTGCATCAACTGGGTGGCGCTGGCGCACCACGGCTCGCGCTGGATCTGCGGCGTGCAGAAACGCGTGATCGGCATGCAGAACGTGCCGTCGGCCGCCGACGTGACGGGCGCGGTCATCCTGGCCGCCAAGCACCAGTCCACCTGGGAGACCTTCGCGTTCCCGGTGGTCATGCCCCACCCGCTGGCCTACGTGTTCAAGAAGGAACTGATCTACGTGCCGTTCTTCGGCTGGGCGATGGCCCGAATGGACATGATCCACATCGACCGCAGCAAGCGCAACGAGGCGTGGAGCAAGGTGGCGGCGCAGGGCAAGCGGCTGAGCGCGCTGGGCAAGTGGGTGATCATGTTTCCCGAAGGCACGCGCAGCGCGCGCGGCGCCCAGGGCGTCTACAAGTCGGGTGCCACGCGCCTGGCCATCGCCAACGGGGTGCCGGTGGTGCCCATCGCCGTCGACTCGGCGCGCTGCTGGCCGCGCAAGAGCTTCTGGCTCAAGCCGGGCGTGGTGACGATCTCGATCGGCAAGCCGATCTCGCCCGAAGGCCGCGAGCCCGACGAGATGATGCGCGAGGTGGAGGCCTGGATCGAGGCGGAAATGCGCCGGCTGGATCCCGAGGCCTACGCGCCGATCTGAGGGGTCTGGCCCCGAAGGGGCCAGACCCGGACTTCAATGCCCTCCGCGCACCTGGGCCACGAGATAGTCCACCGTCGCCAGCGCCTTGGCCTCGCCATGGGCGGTGGACGGCGAGGTGAGGAAGCGTCCCTGCACCATCAACGTGGGCACGCCGTCGGTGCCGCTGCTCTGGAACAGCTGGTTGGCCTGCGACACCTTCACGCCGGTGCCGAACGCGCCGAACGCGTTCATGAACTTCGGCGCGTCGACGCCGTTCTTCGTCATGAACGCGGCGATGTCCTCGGGCTTGTCCAGGCGCAGGTGCTCCACGTGCACCGCGTTGAAGATCTTCTGCTGCATCGCGTCGACCAGCCCCAGGGACTCGAGCGCGAAGTACATCGGCTGGAAGTTGCGGAAGTTCTGCAGGAACGGCACCGGCGAACGGCGAAAGCGGATCTGCGGGGCCTTGTGCTTGAGCCAGGCCTCCAGCGTGGGTTCGAACTCGAAGCAGTGCGGGCAGGCGTAGCTGAAGAACTCGACCACGTCCACCGTGCCGGCCGGCGCCGAGACGGGCACGGGCGTGGCGACACGGACGTAGTCGCTGGCGGTGACCGGCGTGTCGGCCTGGGCGGACGCGGCCCGGTGCAGGCCCAGGCCCAGCGTGGCCGTGGCCGTGGCCGTGGCGGCGAGGGCGGAGAATTGGCGGCGTTTCAAGGGAATCCTTTGGAGGGGCGGGCGCGGGCGCGGGCGCGGGCGTTGCGGCACATTGTCGCCACCTTCCGATTCCCTCGCGGCGCACAGGTTCCCCGACCTGAGCCCGAGCCGTCGATGCGCTGCGCCCGCTAGAATTGGCCCCCATGTCCCGCACCGGCCCGGCCGACGACACCCTCTCGCAGCTCTCGCAGCTCTCGCTTTTCGACGCCCCCGCGCCGATCGAGCCGCCGTCGCCGTTCCCGGTGCCTCCGCGCGCCACCGCGCCGCGCGCGCCCGTGCCCCGACCCGTGACTCCCACCCCCGAATTCGACGCGATGCCCCCGGCCCCGCCGGCGCGGCGCAGCGAACTGGCGCCCCTGCACTTTCGCCATCCGCAGGCCGACCGCGAGGTGCGGCTGGGCGAGCACGTGGTGGGCTTCGCGTTGCGCCGCGCGCGCCGCAGCAGCATCGGCTTCGTGGTGAGCGGCGACGGCCTGCAGGTGAACGCGCCGCGCTGGGTGTCGCTTCAGAACATCGACTCGGCGGTGCAGGCCAAGTCGGGCTGGATCCTGCGCAAGCTGCAGGAACAACGCGATCGCGCGCGCCGCGTGGAGGCCGCGCGCATCGAGTGGCGCGACGGCACCAGCCTGCCTTTCCTGGGCGAGACGGTGATCATCGTGCTCGACCCGCGCGTGGCCGGCGCGGTGCTCAACACCGACGCGCAGGCGCTGCCCGGCGTGCCGCGGCTGGTGCTGCACGTGGGCCTGCCGCAGGCGGCCGGGCCGGAGCAGATCCGCGACACGGTGCAGAGCTGGCTGCAGCGCCAGGCGTTGCGCATCTTCACCGAGCGCTGCGAGCATTTCGCCAGGACGCTCAACGTGAGGGTGACCCGGCTGTCGCTGAGCGCGGCGCAGACGCGCTGGGGCTCGGCCTCGGCCGACGGCTCGATCCGCCTGAACTGGCGCCTGGTGCACTTCGGCCTGCAGGTGATCGACTACGTGGTGGCGCACGAGCTGGCGCACCTGCGCGAGATGAACCACAGCGCGGCCTTCTGGGACGTGGTGCGCTCCGTGGTGCCCGATTACCAGAAGCTTCGCAACACGCTCAAGGAAGTACCCGTGCCCGTATTGGGCTGATTGGCGAGAGCGTAGTAGCGGATTGCTACGCGCGGCGTGAAGGAATGCGCGCGGCCATTCCCCCAAAAGAGGGATGCCGACCCCTCCACTCGCAGGCAAAGTAGCTCCTGCATGCTGTCATCACCCACCAGGGACGAAAGCATCAGGGAGTGAAAGCCGGACATGACCGGCAGCGGAGCCGGTCGTTTAACAACGATCGGCTTTGTTTTTTTCGGTTCATCGCCGGATTGCGGGGTGTCGGTTTGCGGGGTGCGCCCGGTGAGTCGTGACTGACCCAGCGACGCCCGGCACCGACCCAGCGACGCCCGGCACCGACCCAGCGACGCCCCATGCCCCAGCACCCCCCGGAAATCGGCGACGGACCTTTTTTTCAGGCCGCCGAAA
>JACMOG010000428.1 GCA_014378125.1 Vitreoscilla sp.
GCGATCGCCACGCAGGCGCGCGAGCGTCGACTGTCGGTGGCGCTCGGCGGCACGCTGCGCCAGTGCGTGTCGGCCGGCGAGGCGCTGCCGGCGGCCACGCGCGTGCAGTGGAAGGACGCCACGGGCATCGAGGCCATCGACGGCATCGGCTCCACCGAGATGCTGCACATCTTCATCTCGGCCGACGAGGCGCATGCGCGGCCCGGCGCCACCGGCACGCCGGTGCCCGGCTACCAGGCCTGCATCCTGGGGCCCGACGGCGAACTGCTGCCGCGCGGCGCGGTGGGCCGCCTGGCGGTGCGCGGCCCCACCGGCTGTCGCTACCTGGACGACCCGCGCCAGGCGCAGTACGTGCACGCCGGCTGGAACGTCACCGGCGACGCGTACCTGCAGGACGAGGACGGGTACTACCGCTACCAGGCGCGCACCGACGACATGATCATCTCGGCCGGCTACAACATCGCCGCGCCGGAGGTGGAGACGGTGCTGCTGGAGCACGCGGCCGTCGCCGAGTGCGCCGTCATCGGCGTGCCCGACGAAGAGCGCGGCCAGATCGTCAAGGCCTTCGTGGTGCTGCGCCCGGGCCACGCGCCCGACGTCGCGACGGTGAAGGCCCTGCAGGACTACGTCAAGCGCGCCGTCGCGCCCTACAAGTACCCCCGCGCCATCGAATTCGTGGCCGACCTGCCACGCACCGCCACCGGCAAGCTGCAGCGCTTCCGCCTGAAGGACACGCCATGAAGACAGTCCTGCAACCCGCCGGATGGCCGCGTCCGCGCGGCTACGCCAACGGCGTCTCCCCCCAAGGCCGCCAGGTCTTCGTGGCCGGCATGGTGGGCTGGAACGCCACGGGCGAATTCGCCAGCGACGACCTGGTCGACCAGGTGCGCCAGGCGCTCGAGAATGTGAAGGCCGTGCTCGCCGAGGCCGGCGCCCGCCCCGAGCACATGGTGCGCATGACCTGGTACGTGGTCGACCGCGCCGACTACCTGGCACGCAACCGCGACATCGGCGCCGCGTATCGCGACGTGATGGGCCACTACGACGTCGCGATGAGCGCGGTGCAGGTGGTGGCGCTGATGGAGGCGCGGGCCAAGGTGGAGATCGAGGTGACGGCGGTGGTGCCGCAGGCGCTCTGACCCACGCCTCAGAAAGTCGGCGCGTACTGCGTGTACTGCGCCTTGTAAGGCACCTTCACCTGCTTGCCGATCGTCGTGGCATCGCAGCCCGCGACAGGCATCGCGCCGCCCTTGGTGGCCAGGCGCTGGACGGTGGTGACCTTGGCGAACAGGCCTGGCTTGCCGGTGCTGTGCGTCTCCAGCAGCAGCCAGGGGATGGCGCCAGGTTCGGTCGAATCGACCTTGGCCTTGACCGTGCCCACCACCTTGCTGCCGTCGCCGGCCTCCCAGGTGGGGCCGGCGCCGTGGTGGCCCACCAGCACGCCGGTGGCGTCGACGAGGTTCGCGTCCGGCGCGACGAAGGCCCACTCGGGAGCGGACTTGCCGTCGGGCTTGGCGCGGCATTCGTAGATCTGCACGCCGTCGGCCGACAGGGTGCGAAGCAGCGTCTCGCCGGCAGGCGCGGCCAGGTTGGCGGGAATCGCCACGCCGGGCGGGGTGGGGTCGAGCACCGTGGACGCACACGCGGCGAGCAGCGCCGTGGCGGCCAGCGGGAGGAGTCGGGCGGCGGAGGCGAGAGTCATCGGTGTCCTTTCGGTCGGGGTGTCAGAACGCGACTTCGTAGCGTTGGCCGCGGAAGTTCAGGATGGCCGACTTCAGCCGGATCTGCTCGAGCACGGTGTCGGCGGCGGGCTTGTCGCCCTCGTGGAATACCTGGCCGTTGAGGATCACCATGCGCGCGGACGGCGCCTCGGAGTAGATGGCGCCGCCCACCGCCAGTCGCGGCAGCTGCGCGCGCGTGCCTGGCGGGAGGTCGTTGATGTTGGGAATGGCCGCGGCGCGTGCGGGCGCGGCCGGGGCGGCGGGCGCCAAGGGCTCGCCGTAGTGCTCCACCGGTGGCGATGCCGCGGGCGCGGTCTTGGTCTCGAGCGTCGCGACGCGGCCCCCGGCCACGCGATCGCGCGTCGGCTCGCGCGGTGCGGCGAGCGGCGGCGGTGCGCCGTTGGCCGGCATGGCGCGGCGGTCGTTCAGCGGCGCCGGATTGCCACGCGCCA
>JACMOG010000429.1 GCA_014378125.1 Vitreoscilla sp.
ACCGACACCTACTTCGGCACGGACGTGGTCGACGACTACCGCTACATGGAAGACCTCGGCAACGCCGAGGTCACCACGTGGATGCGCGCCCAGTCCGACTACACGCGCGGCCAGCTCGACGCCCTGCCCGGGCGCAAGGCCCTGCTCGCGCGCATCCACGCGCTGTCGAACTCCGACCTGCAACGCGGCGGCATCGAGCGCCGCGGCAACCGCCTGTTCTACCAGGTGGTGCAGCCCGGCGCGCCGCTGCCCAAGCTGTACTGGCGCGACGGCGTCAAGGGCGAGGAGCACCTGCTGATCGACCCGGGCGCGATGGGCAAGGGCACGTCCACCCACTACGCGCTCGACTTCTTCGAGCCGTCGTGGGACGGCAAGCGCATCGCCTACGGCCTGTCCACGGGCGGTTCGGAGAACAGCGTGCTGCACGTGATGGACGTGGCCACCGGCGCCGTGACCGCCGAGGCCATCGACCGCACCAGCAACAGCCACATCGCCTGGCGTCCCGACAACCAGTCGTTCTTCTACCTGCGCTACCTGAAGCCCGGCCCCGACGTTCCTGAGAACCAGACGCGCTACAACGGCCGCACCTACCTGCACGTGCTGGGCGCGCACGCAGACGGCGAGGGCGACGCCGTGGTGTTCGGCCGCGGCGTGGCCGCCGGCCTCGACGTGCCGGAAGGCGAAGGCACCTGGATCGAGACGTCGCCCGACTCGCGCTACGCGCTGGCCATCGCCAACCACAACATGGACGCGAATCCGTCCAGCGTGTACGTGGCGCGCCTGGCCGACGTGAAGGGCGGGGCCACGCCGTGGAAGAAGATCGCCGACGCCAGCGATGGCGTCACCAACTTCCTGCTCCACGGCGATACGCTCTACCTGCTGTCCCAGAAGGACGCACCGCGCTTCCGCCTGCTCTCGCTGCCGCTCGCGCGACCCGACCTGGCCAAGGCCACGGTCGTCGTGCCCCAGGGCGACGGCGTGCTGACCGGCGTGGCGATCGCCAGGGACGGGCTCTACACGCGCACCCGCGACGGCGCGGTGTCGCACCTGCATCGCGTGTCGTTCGACGGCAAGCACAGCGACGCGGTGCCGACGCCCTTCGAGGGCAACGTGAGCACGCTGGTGGCCGACGCCGGCCAGCCCGGCGCGCTCTTCACCGAGCTCGGCTGGCTGCAGTCCGCGCACACGCTGGCTTACGACCCGGCGCAAGGCCGCTCGGAGGACACGGGCCTGAATCCGCCGTCTTCCGTCGACGCCTCGGCGTTCGCGTCCGAGGAGGTGCTGGCCACCGGCGACGACGGCACGCGCATCCCGTTGTCCATCATCCATCGCAAGGACATGGCGGCCGACGGCAGCCATCCCACCATCCTCATCGGCTACGGCAGCTACGGCATCTCGCTGGGGCCGCGCTACTCGCCGACGATGCTGGCCTGGCTGGAGCGCGGCGGCGTGATCGCCATCGCCCACCTGCGCGGCGGCGGCGAGATCGGCGAGGGCTGGCACCAGGCCGGGTTCAAGCAGACGAAGACCAACACGGTGCTCGACTTCATCAGCTGCGGCGAGTACCTCATCGACCACGGATACACGACGTCGAAGCGCCTGGCCGGCCAGGGCGGCAGCGCCGGAGGCATCACCGTGGGCGGCGCGCTGACGCGGCGGCCGGAGCTGTTCGGCGTGATCCTCGACCAGGTGGGCATGTCCGACCCGCTGCGCTCCGAGACCGAGCCGAACGGCCCGCCCAACATCAGCGAGTTCGGCACGGTGAAGATCGAGCCCGACTTCCACGGCCTCTACGCGATGAGCGCCTACGCCCATGTGCGCGACGGCACGCCCTACCCCGCCGTGATCTTCGCCACCGGCGCCAACGATCCGCGCGTGGCGCCGTGGCAGATGGCCAAGATGGCCGCGCGCGTGCAGGCCGCCACGTCCAGCGGCAGGCCCGCGCTGCTGCGCGTGGACTACGACGCCGGCCACGGCATGGGCTCCAGCACGTCTCAGCGCGAGAACGAGACGGCCGACCTGTGGTCGTTCGCGTTGTGGCAGATGGGGGATCCGGCGTTCCAGCCGGTCGCCCGCTGATTCGGTT
The DNA here is from genome assembly GCA_014378125.1 of Vitreoscilla sp. The sequence continues at coordinate 2,087 of JACMOG010000429.1, forward strand.
TGTTGAAGTGAGGGTTGAACGCTTCGCTTCTGTCGAAGTGAGGGTTGAACGCTTCGCGCGGGTCGGGTGCCCGCGCTGCGGTGCGACTGGCATGCACTTGGCTCGACTCCGCACGTGCGCCTTGAATCCGGCCTGGACGGCCGGATTCCGAGGGCGTTCGATGCAATTCGTCCGCGCGGCGTTGGCGGGCCGCGCTCGGCGGCTTCGTAGCCGCGCCAGCAAT
>JACMOG010000430.1 GCA_014378125.1 Vitreoscilla sp.
CGCAGCGTCACCTCGCGCTCGCCGTCCTGCACGGGCTCCACCGTGTACGTGGGCTCGATCACGCGCGTGGGCTTGGGAATCGCACCGAAGGCCTGCGCGATCTCGGCCAGCGTCTTGCCCGCATCGAACTTGCCGGCCACGATCAGCGTGGCGTTGTCGGGCTGGTAATACTTCTTGTAGAACGCCTGGAGGTGCAGGATGTTGACGTGCTCGACGTCGGAGCGCGCGCCGATGGTGTCCTTGCCGTAGGCGTGCCACTGGAAGGCGGCGGCGTTGGTCTTCTCGATCAGGATGCGGAACGGGCTGTTCTCGCCCGATTCCATCTCGTTGCGGACCACGGTCATCTCGGAGTCGAGATCCTTCTTGATGACGTTGGCATGCACCATGCGCTCGGCCTCGGTCTTCAGTGCCCACGACAGCTGCGCAGGATCGGACGGGAACGTCTCGAAGTAGTTGGTGCGGTCTTCGCTGGTGGTGCCGTTGAACTGCATGCCGCGCTTAGACAGCTCGGTACTGACCTGAGCGATGTTCTTCGTGCTCTTGAACATCAGATGTTCCAGCAGGTGGGCCATGCCCGTCTCGCCGTAACCTTCCATGCGGCTGCCCACGCGGTAGGTCACGTTGACGGTGACGGTGGGCTTGGACACATCGGGAATCAGCAGCACCTGCAGGCCATTGGGCAGCCGGTATTCATGCACGCCCTCCGCTTCGCGCACCTGGGCCGGCAGAGTGGGAGCGGGCGCGGCCAGGACGGACGTGGCCGCGGCGACGGCAGCACTGAGTGCCAGCAGGCGATGAGGGCGGATTTTTTGCATGGGGCACATCTTGGCATGACTTGGCGGCTGATTCCGTCGGAACTTCCTCGGGGTCCGATGGTTCCGTGCCGCTCACCCGCGCGCGCCTCGTGCGATAGTCGGTCCACCCTTGTGATCCGCGAAACGAGCGCCCCACCATGACCATCCTCGTCCTCGGCAGCGGCGTGATCGGCACCTCGGTCGCCTACTACCTGGCCCGCGCAGGCCACGACGTGACCGTGATCGACCGCCAGGCCGGCCCCGCGCTAGAGACCAGCTTCGCCAACGCCGGCGAGGTCTCGCCCGGCTACGCGTCGCCCTGGGCCGGGCCCGGCGTGCCAATGAAGGCCATCAAGTGGCTGCTGATGAACCACAGCCCGCTGATCATCAAGCCGATGCTGGAGGCGTCGATGTGGCGCTGGGGCTTCGCGATGCTGCGCAACTGCACCGAGGCGCGCTACCGCGTCAACAAGGCGCGCATGGTGCGCGTGGCCGAGTACAGCCGCGACTGCCTGAAAGAGCTGCGCGCCGAGACGGGCATCACCTATGACGACCGCGCCCAGGGCACGCTGCAGCTGTTTCGCACGCAAAAGCAGCTGGACGGCGTGTACAAGGACACCGAGATCCTCGACCAGTACGGCGTGCCCTTCCAGGTGCTCGATACCGACGGCTACCTGCGGTACGAGCCGGCGCTGGCCGGCGTCAAGCACAAGTTCGTGGGCGCGCTGCGCCTGCCCGGCGACGAGACGGGCGACTGCTTCCTGTTCACGCAGCGCCTGGCGAAGATGGCCGAGGCGCTGGGCGCGAAGTTCCGTTTCGGAGTCGACATCCAGGGCATCGCCAGCGACGGCAAGCGTGTCACGGGCGTCGACACGAACGAGGGCCGGCTGGTGGCCGACCACGTGGTGTTGGCGCTGGGCAGCCACTCGCCGGCCTGGCTCAAGCCACTGGGCATCGACATCCCGGTGTATCCGGTCAAGGGCTTTTCCATCACCGTGCCCATCAAGGACGCCAGGGCGGCGCCCGAGTCGACCATCATGGACGAGACGCACAAAGTGGCCGTCACGCGCCTGGGCGACCGCATCCGCGTGGGCGGCATGGCGCAGCTCTCGGGCTACGACATGGCGCTCGACGACGCCCGGCGCAAGACGCTCGAGTTCGTGCTCACCGACCTGTTTCCCGACGGCGGCGACCTGAGCCGGACCACGTTTTGGACCGGGCTCCGCCCGATGACCCCCGACGGCACCCCGGTGATGGGCGGCACCAGGCTGGCCAACCTGACGCTGGCCACCGGCCACGGCACGCTCGGCTGGACGATGGCCACCGGCACCGGCCGGGCCATCGCCGACCTGCTGAGCGGCAAGAAGCCCGAGATCGACTTCGAGGGGCTCACGGCGGCGCGTTACGCCTCCTGATGCCCGGCCAGAAGGTGCCTATCGGCATCCGCGCGTCGCGCTGAAGCCCGGATCCCGCCGGGAAACGTCTTGTAACCGTGACGTTTTGGGCATCGCGCTGCCTCGTTACGCGCCGCGTAGTGGTTCGCGCGCCCTTCCCTCGCTCTACGATGAATTCGCGCTGCTCAACAGGTCTCCGTCGGAGGCACGGCGCGAATCAAGCCGCGGCGCAGAACCGCCGGCATCATCCAATACGAGGGATTCCACATGACCGCCACTTCGCCCAAGACCCGCGCCCCGTCCACCGCCAGGCTGCTGCGTCCGTCCACGCTGCTGCTCGCCGCCGTCATCGCCCTCGAGGTGGTGGGCGTGCGCGTGCTGTCCACGGCCGACGCCGACCCGGTCGTCGCGTCGATCGACGGCACCGCGGTGGCGGCACCGGCGGCGCTCGCGCGCCAGCGGCGCGCCGGCGCGGTGGAAGTGCGCATCGTCGCCCAGGCCGACCTGCCCGCGCACTGATCGCCCTGAAACGTCGATTGGACGGCCCGGCGGCACCACCCATCGGAGGGGACGCCCCGAAGCCATGCATGCGTCTATGATCCGCCCTGAATGCAACCAGCAGCCAGCGGAGGCAGCATGTCATTGATGGGATTCATCAAGAAGCAGTTCATCGACGTCATCGAGTGGCAGGAGCCGGGCGACGGCATCCTCTCGTGGCGTTATCCGATGCAGGACAACGAGATCCAGAACGGCGCCCGCCTGACGGTTCGCGAGTCCCAGGCGGCGCTGTTCGTCAACGAGGGCCGTGCGGCCGACGCGTTCCCCCCGGGGCTGTACACGCTGAACACGCACACGCTGCCGCTGCTCACCAACCTGATGAACTGGGACAAGCTGTTCGCGTCCCCGTTCAAGAGCGACGTCTACTTCTTCTCCACGCGCCTGCAGGTCGACCAGCGCTGGGGCACGCCGCAGCCCGTCACGCTGCGCGACAAGGACTTCGGCGCGATCCGCATCCGCGCGTTCGGCAACTACTCGTGGCGCGTCGCCGACCCGAAGCTGTTCCAGCAACAGGTGTCGGGCACGCGCGGCACCTACACCGTCGAGGAGATCGACGGCCAGCTGCGCGGGCTGATGCTGCAGCATCTGTCGGACGCGGTGGCGCAGAGCGGCATCCCGTTCCTCGACCTCGCCGCCAACCAGGTGGAGTTCGCCGCGCAGATCAAGACGGCCGTGGCCCCCGCGTTCACCGCGCTGGGCCTGGCGCTGGACATGGTCACGGTTCAGAACGTGTCGCTGCCCGACGAGCTGCAGAAGATCCTCGACCAGAAGATCGGCATGGGCATGGTGGGCCAGAACATGGGCGCGTTCATGCAGTACCAGACCGCGCAGTCCATCCCCAAGTTCGCCGAGAGCGCGGGCGAAGGCGGCGGCGGCATCGCCGGCAGCGCCATGGGCCTGGGCGCCGGCGTGGCGCTGGGCCAGGTCCTGGCGGGCAACATCGCGCAGGGCCTGGGCACGGGCACCCCCACGGCCGCGGCGGCCAGCGGCGAGCCGCCGCCGGTGCAGGACGTGATGGCGCTGCTCGAGAAGCTGGGCGAGCTCAAGGCCAAGGGCATCCTCACCGAGGAAGAATTCGCCGCCAAGAAGACCGAGCTGCTGAAGAAGCTGTGACGCGGGTGCTCGCTGACCAGGTGGCCCGCTGATGGCCACCGCGCCGCAACGCGCCTGGCGCGCCGCCTGTCCCAACTGCGGCGCGCCGGTCGAATTCCTGTCGGCCGCGTCCGCCAGCGCCGTCTGCGGCTTCTGCCGCAGCACGTTGGTACGCGACGGCGAGTCGCTGCGCAAGATCGGCACCAGCGCCGAGGTCTTCGACGACTTCACGCCGCTCGCCATCGGCGCCAGCGGCAC
>JACMOG010000431.1 GCA_014378125.1 Vitreoscilla sp.
AGCTTGTCCGCCAGCGCCGCCACCACCCCCACCTGATTGCGCGGCAGCGTGTCGCCGGCAAAGCGCGGCTTGTAGTGGTCTTCGATCGCGTCCGCCACATCGGCCGGCAGGCCGTCGTGCAGCGCGTAGTAGCGCCCCATCGTGCCCTGCATCTCGGGGAACTCGCCCACCATGTCGGTCACCAGATCGGCCTTGGCCAGCATCGCGGCCTGGTCGGCTGCGTGCGCCAGCGCGTCGCCACCGAGCTGCTGGCCGATGGCTTTGGCGATCGCCCGCACGCGCGCGACCCGCTCGCCCTGCGTGCCCAGTTTGTTGTGATAGACCACCTTGCCCACCGACTCGACGCGAGAGGCCAGCGACTTCTTGCGATCCTGGTCGAAGAAGAACTTGGCGTCGGCCAGGCGCGGGCGCACCACGCGCTCGTTGCCCTGGATGACGGCCGACGGATCTTCCGGCCGGATGTTGCTGACCACGAGGAACTTGTGCGTGAGCCTGCCCGCGGCGTCCAGCAACGGGAAGTATTTCTGGTTGGCCTTCATCGTCAGGATGAGGACTTCCTGCGGCACCGCGAGAAACTCGGCCTCGAACGCGCACGTGAGCACGTTGGGGCGCTCCACCAGGCCGCACACCTCGTCCAGCAGCGCGTCGTCGTGGATGGGCGTGAGGCCCTCCTTCGCGGCCGCCTCGGCAAGCTGGCGCACGATCTCGGCGCGGCGCTCGGCGAAGCCGGCGATCACCGAGCCCTCGTCGCGCAGCTGCGCGGCGTGGCTGTCGGCGTCGCGGATGGTGATCGTCGCGGCCTTGGCCTCGAAGCGATGGCCCTGCGTGACGCGGTCCGCCGACAGGCCCAGCGCGCCCACGGGCACCACTTCGGCGCCGTGCAGCGCCAGCAGGCGATGCGCGGGGCGCACGAACCTGACGTCGGTCCAGCCGTCGGCCAGCTGGTAGCTCATCACCTTGGGGATGGGCAGCTTGGCCAGCGTCTCGTCGATGGCCTTCTGCAGGCCCTCGGCCAGCGTGGCGCCGGCCACCACCTGGTCGACGAACAGGCTCTCGGCCTTGCCGTCGGGCAGGCGCTTGAGCGAGCCCACGGTCTCGGGGCCGAAGCCCATGGCCGCCAACTTCTTGAGCAGCGCCGGCGACGCGTTGCCGTCCTTGTCGAACGCCACGGCCGCGGGCATCAGCTTCTGCTGCAGCGCGCGGTCGGCGGCCTTGGCGGCGACGCCTTCCACGTGCACGCCCAGGCGGCGCGGCGAGGCGAACGCCTTGGCGAGCGCGTTGGCGCCAACGAGGCCCTGCGCGTGCAGGCTGGCCACCAGCGTGGCGGCGAACGACTCGCCCAGCTTCTTCAGCGCCTTGGGCGGCAGTTCCTCGCAGACGAGTTCGACGAGGAGGTTCCTGGTGTCTTGCGCGCTCATGCGGTGACTGCCTTCTTCTTCTCGATCTGGGCGACGACCTCGTCGGCCCATTCACGCGGCGCCATCGGGAAGCCGAGGCGCGCGCGGCTCTCGAGGTAGCTCTGCGCCACGGCGCGCGCCAGGTTGCGGATGCGGCCGATGTAGCCGGCGCGTTCGGTGACGCTGATCGCGCCGCGCGCGTCCAGCAGGTTGAAGCTGTGGCCGCACTTGAGCAGCTGCTCGTAGGCCGGCAGCGCGAGCTGGTGGTCCATGAGGTGCCTGGACATCTTCTCGTGCGAATTGAACGCGTGCAGCAGGAACTCGACGTCGGAGTGCTCGAAGTTGTACGTGCTCTGCTCCACCTCGTTCTGGTGAAACACGTCGCGGTAGGTGACGCCCGGCGTCCATTCGAGGTCGAACAGGCTCTCCTTGCCCTGGATGTACATGGCCAGGCGCTCGAGGCCGTAGGTGATCTCGCCGGTGATGGGCTTGCAGTCGATGCCGCCCACCTGCTGGAAGTAGGTGAACTGCGTCACCTCCATGCCGTTGAGCCAGACCTCCCAGCCCAGGCCCCAGCAACCGAGCGTGGGGTTCTCCCAGTCGTCTTCCACGAAGCGGACGTCGTTCTTCTTCAGGTCGAGGCCGAGCGCCTCCAGCGAGCCCAGGTACAGCTCGAGGATGTTGGCCGGCGCCGGCTTCAGCACGACCTGGTACTGGTAGTAGTGCTGCAGGCGGTTCGGATTCTCGCCGTAGCGGCCGTCCTTGGGGCGGCGGCTGGGCTGCACGTAGGCGGGCTTCCACGGCTCGGGGCCCGGCGCGCGCAGGAACGTGGCGGTGTGGCTGGTGCCCGCGCCCACCTCCATGTCGTAGGGCTGCAGCAGCGCGCAGCCCTGCTTGTCCCAGTAGTCCTGCAGGCGAAGAATGATTTGCTGGAAGGTCAGCATGGCTCGTTCGGTGGGGCCGCGGTGGGCCGGAGAGGAGGCCGCGGGCGAACTGCGGCCGCGGTCGAACGAACGATTTTACGTGTGAGTCTTCACAAATACTCGTCGGGGCAGCCAGGGTCGGACGGATAAGCGCTTTCCAGCACCTGGCCCGTGGCGTCGTTGAAGTCCACCTGGAACACGATGCAGCGCTGGATCGTTTCGAAACGGTAGTTCCACGTGGTGCCCGGCAAGGGCCGCGCGTAGCGCGCCGTGAAGCTGGGCGGGCCGATGAGGCGCAGCACGTCGGGCGCGCGCATGCCGGGCACGATGGCGGCGAAGTGTTGTTCGTCGAGCACGTTCTCCCAGTGCGCCAGGCGGCCGCCGGCATCGAGGTCGACCATGAACGTATGCCTGCCGGCCGGTTGCCGGGTGTACTCGAGGCGTTCGTGGCCGTCGGGCATCCCGTAGGCGGCCGTGGGCGGGCCCATCACGCGAAGGATCTCCTCGCGCGACGCGCCCGCGGGCACGCCCGACGGCGAGTACGGGCCCAGGGCGCAGCCCGCCAGCGTGGCGGAGAACGCGGCCACCAGGGCGATCGTGCGAAGAAGGCGAGTGAGAGGCATCCCGCGAGGATGCCAGATCAGGGCCGGCGCGGAACCAGCAGGCCGAACAGGATCTGCGCCAGCGCCAGCAGCCACAAAGGCCACAGCCGCCACTGCGCCAGCCACAGCGCGTAGGGCGTGGTGCCGATGCGGCCCTCGACGCTCGTGTCGAGTTCGCCTTCCACCTCGGGCGGCAGGCGGGCGGTGACGCGGCCCTGCCAGTCGATGACCGCGGTGGCGCCGGTGTTGGTGGCGCGCACCTGGCCACGCTGGAACTCCAGCGAGCGCATGCGCGAGAACTGCAGGTGCTGGTCCTGGATCATGCGGCGCCCGAACCAGGCCAGGTTGGTGGCGTTGGCCAGCAGCGTGGCCGAGTACGGGCCCACCACCGCGGACGCCCAGTCCTCGCCGAACAGATCCTCGTAGCAGATCAGCGGCCGCACGCGCTGCGCGCCCACCGTGAACGGCGCGGTTTCCACGCCGCTCGCCTGGTCGCCGATGGGGATCTTCATCAGGTCGACGAACCAGCGGAAGCCGGGCGGCACGTACTCGCCGAACGGCAGCAGGTGGCGCTTGCCGTAGCGGTAGAAGGTGCCGTTGGTCATGTGGTGGGTGGTGTCCAGTCCCACCAGCGAGTTGGTGTAGCCGTGCTCGTCGTCGCCGGTGAACACGCCCACCAGCGCGGAGCGCCCGGTCTTGTTGAACGGCTTCTCGTAGGCCAGCCAGGTGTCGAGCGGGATCTGCACCGGCAGCACGGGCAGCGACGACTCCGGCGTCACCACCAGTTGCCCCGGCGCGGCGGCCAGCTTGGTCACGTGCCACGCCAGTGCCTGCTCGATGTGCTCCGGCTGGAACTTGTCGTCCTGGGCCACGTTCGGCTGGAACAGCGACACCGTGAGCATCCCGGTGGAGCGCGTGAACACCTGCGGCAGCGCGGCGCCCACGCACAGCAGCGCCAGCGGCACCAGCAGCGGGCCCAGCACCACCAGCGGCGGGCGCCCCTGCGGGCCACGCAGCTTCAGCAGGACCAGGGCCGCGGCGGCCGAGATGCCGGCCGCGAGCCCGCCGATGCCGTAGACGCCGATGAACGGCGCCCAGGCGCTCAGGGGCCCCGAGGTGTGCGCGTAGCCGCCGGCGATCCACGGAAAGCCGGTGAGGAA
>JACMOG010000432.1 GCA_014378125.1 Vitreoscilla sp.
TGCCCGCCGCCGCGGCCCGGTCGCCGCGACGCCGCGTCGCCACGATCCAGGACGAGCGCCTGCTCCTGGGCGCCGCCGAGCGCGGCGCCGGCATCGCCTACCTGTCGCAGGTGCTGGCCGCCGACGCGCTGGCCGCGGGCCGCTGCGTGGCGCTGCCCCAGGTGCCCGCCACGCCGCGCCCGCCGCTGTGGGCCATGCGCAGCCGACTCACGCCGCGCACGCCGATGGCCGACCGCGCGTTCGAGTGGCTGCGGAGCGCCGCGAAGAACTGAATCAGCGCGTGGCGACGAACGCGTCGAGCTCGGCCACCACGCGCTGGTGCAGCCGGCCGAACGCGTCGATCAGCGAGGACAGCGCGTCAGGCGTGCCGGCGCGCACGCCCTCCTGCATGTGGGTGGCGAGCTCCGACAGCTGCTGGGCGCCGATGGTGCCGGCCGTGGAGATGGTGGTGTGGGCCAGGTGGGCGATGGCCTCGTCGTCGCCGCGCGCGTGGGCGGCGCGCAGCTTGTCGGCGTCTGCGCGGCGCGTGTCGAGGAAGCGCCGCACCACGCGCAGGTAGAGGTCGTGGCGGCTCAGGCAGCGGCTCAGGCCCAGCTCGAACGACACCACCGCATCGGCTTCGGGGGTGGGCTCGACGCCGGCGGCCAGCGAGGCCGGCGCAGGGACGGGCGACGGCAGCCAGCGCGCGATCACGCCGAACAGCTCGCTGGGCACGAACGGCTTGATCACCACCTCGTTCATGCCCGCGTCCAGACATTGCGTGCGGTCGCGGGCCAGCGCGTGGGCCGTCATGCCCAGCACGGGCAGCGTGGCCGTGGCGGCATGCGCCCGAATGCGCCGCGTGGCCTCGAGGCCGTCCATGTCGGGCATCTGCACGTCCATCAGCACCAGGTCGAAGCGCTCGCAGGTCGGCGTGCCGTCGATGCCAAGGTGGCGCAGCGCCTCCACCCCCGTGTGGGCCTCGACCACGTGCGCGCCCGCCACGCCGGCGAGCAGGTCGACGGCGACGATGCGATTGAGTTCGTTGTCGTCCACCAGCAGCAGGCGCCGGCCCTTGAGCACGGCCGGCGTGGTGGGGAAGCGCGGCGCCGCGGTGGGCGGTGCCGCGGCCGTCTTGCCGAAGGCCGCGTCGAGCGCCGCCTGCAGCGCGGGCGCGCCCACGGGCTTGCTCAGGTAGCTGTCAAAGCCTTCGGCCAGCGCGCGCTGGGCCAGCGACTCGTCGCCGTAGGCCGTCACCATGACCAGCTTGGGCACCTGGGGCGTGAGCGTCTCGCGGATGTGGCGCGCCAGCTCGAAGCCGTCCTTGCCGGGCATCCTCCAGTCCACCAGCACCAGGTCGAAGGGCGCGCCGGCGGCGACCGCGTCGACCAGCGCCTGCAGCGCGGCGTCGGCGCCGTCGGCCTCCGAGTGGCGGCAGCCCAGGCCGGACAGCAAGCCGGCGTGGATCTCGCGCGCGTTCGCGCTGTCGTCCACGGCCAGCACGCGCAGGTGCGACCAGTCCGGCGCGCCCGCCGCGGCGTCGACCGCATGGGACGCCTTGCCAAAGCCCAGCGTGAAGAAGAACTCGCTGCCGCGGCCGGGCGTGCTGCGCACGCCGATCTCGCCGCCCATCATCTCCACCAGCTGCTTGCAGATGGCCAGGCCCAGGCCCGTGCCGCCGTACTTGCGAGTGATGGAGCCATCGAGCTGGTCGAAGGGCTGGAACAGGCGGGCCAGCTGATCGCCGTCCATGCCGATGCCCGTGTCGCGCACCGCGAAGCGCAGCATCACGCGGTCGGCGTGGACGCCGTCGGCCTTGACCGTCATGACGACGATCTCGCCCTGCTCGGTGAACTTCACCGCGTTGCTGCACAGGTTCAGCAGCACCTGGCCCAGGCGCAGCGGGTCGCCCATCAGGTGCGTGGGCACGCCGGGCGCGGTGGCCAGCAGGAACTCCAGGCCCTTGCGGCTGGCGCCCTGGGCCACCAGCGTGGTCACCTTGTCCAGCACCTCCTGCAGCGCGAACTCGCCCTCCTGGATCTCGAGCTTGCCCGATTCGATCTTCGAGAAGTCGAGGATGTCGTTGATGATGTTGAGCAGCGATTCGGCGGCGCCGCCTATCTTGTCCAGATAGGACGACACGCGCGGCGGCAGGCCGGGGCTGCGCAGCGCGAGGTCGGTCATGCCCATGATCGCGTTCATGGGTGTGCGGATTTCGTGGCTCATGTTGGCCAGGAACGAGCTCTTGGCCTCGTTGGCGGCCTCGGCCGCGTGCTTGGCCATCGACAGGGCCTCGGTGCGGTCGGCCACCAGGCCGTCCACGCGGGCGGCCAGTTGGCCGTTGAGCGTCTTCACCTCGGCCTCGGCCACGGCCCGGCGCGCCACCTCGGCCTCCAGCGCGCGCCGGCGGCGCAGCATGGTGGCGGTGAGCAGCGCGAGGGCCAGCACGAAGAACGGGATGACGGCGAAGTAGCGCACCACCGGCGCATCGACGTGCAGCGCGGCCAGGCTCACCACCAGCACCGGCACCGACCACAGCGTGACGGCCACGAAGCGGTGGCCCGCGCCCGGCTCGCGCCCGCCGGCCCACCACGCGATGCCGCCGAGCGCGCCATACCAGATGGCCAGCGGCAGGTTGGACACCGAGCGACGCACGTGGGCATCCGTGAGCAGGATCCACAGCGGGAGCAGCCAGTAGAGCGCCCCGGCCGCCAGGATCACGGCCAGGATGCGCCGGCGCAGGTGCGGCGGCGGCTGCACGTAGTCCACCATGCCGAGGCTGAGCGCCAGGAACAGCGCGAAAAGCAGCGGCGTCCACCAGGTGGCGATGACGATGTTGGGGCCGTCGACGTGCTGCCAGGGCGTGCCGAAGAACCACAGCGCGCCCACCGCCCAGCTCACCGCGAACCAGCCCATGCCGGGGTCGCGATCGCGGCGCCAGAGGAAGGCATAGGCCAGGCTGAACAGCGCCAACACCAGCGCCACCACGTGGCTGGGCAGGAACGGTTGCATGACGGTGATGGCTTCGGACGGGTTCACGACGCGGGCTCCGGCGAGGCCACAATGATTGCACGGCCTGCATTTTGGTTCATCGCCGATTTGCGGGGGTTGCTGGGTCACTGCTGGGCGTCGCTGGGTCACTGCTGTGCGTCGCGGGGTCAGTCACGACTCACCGGGCAAGTCTCTTTTGTTCGTGTCCTCCGCCGGCCTGCGGCGCGGCTCCTCCTTGACCTCACAAAAGAGACTTGCCCGGTTCGTCGTTCCACGCCCGGTGTGCCAGCGGACAACA
>JACMOG010000433.1 GCA_014378125.1 Vitreoscilla sp.
GACCGCCAGCACCACCAGCGTCGTGGCCTCCGGCCGCTGGATGAACGGACTGGACGGGCTCATCGGATCGTGGTGGTGCTTGTTCCGGACAGTACCGCGCGCGCCGTCACGACTGCGCCTCGCTCGCGCGGCGATGGTGGCCGCCGCGTGCGCCCGACGCGCCGGACGCGCCCCACGCGCCCGAGGCGGCGCCGCTCGCGCCGCGGCGCGGACCCGAGGCCGCGTCGCCGGGCAGCGACACCCTGGCGCCGTCCTTCAGGCGGTCGCCGCCTTCGGTGATCACGCGCTCGCCCACCGTGAGGCCCTTGGTGATCTGCACCGTGTCGGCCGTGGCGACGCCTTGCACCACCGTCACCTGCGAGACCGTGTGGTCGTCGTTGAGCAGGTAGACGAAGTCGCCGTTGGGCCCGTGGCGCAGCGCCGTCACGGGCACCACCAGGGCGTCCTTCAGCGTGTCGAGCAGGATGCGCACGTTGACGAACTGGCTCGGGAATAGCGCGTTCTTCGCGTTGGAGAAGCGGGCCTTGGCGCGCACGGTGCCGGTCTGCGTGTCGGACTGGTTGTTCAGCGACAGGAAGGCGCCCGTGTCCAGCAACTGCGTACGGGTCCGGTCCATCGCCGAGACGGCCAGCACGGCGCCCGCCGCGATGCGCGCCTGCAGCTGCGGGATGCGGTCCTGCGGAATGGCGAACTCCACGTCGATGGGCGCGAGCTCGGTGATGGTGGTGATGCCGCCCGAGGTGCCCGAGGACACCAGGTTGCCGATGTCCACCGAGCGCAGCCCCACGCGGCCGCTCACGGGCGCGGTGATGCGCGTCCACGCGAGGTTGAGCTTGGCCGTGCCCACGGCGGCCTGGTCGCCCAGCACCGTGCCTTGCGACTGCTTGACGGTGGCGGCCTGGGTATCGACGTCCTGGCGCGCGATCGAGTCCTGCTGCAGCAGCGTCTGGTAGCGCTTGAGCGTGACGTTGGCGGCGTCCAGCGTGGCCTCGTCGCGCTGCAACTGGCCCTGGGCCTGCATCAGCGCGAGCTCGAACGGGCGCGGCTCGATGGTGGCCAGCAACTGCCCCGCCTTGACCATCTGGCCTTCCTGGAACGGGACCTTGGTGAGCACGCCCGACACCTGCGGCGTGACGGTGACCGTGGCCGACGGCGTGACCGTGCCCAGCGCGTCGACGTAGATCGGGATGTCGGAATGGATGACGCTGGCCACGCCCACCGTGGTGCCGTTCTGGCCGCCGCGACGACCGCCGCCACCGGGGCCGCCGGGCCCACCTGCGCCGGGCGGGCCGCCGGCGCCACCGCCCGCACCCGCCGCCGGCTTGTGGGTGAGATACCAGGCCAGCGCACCCAGTCCCACCACCAGGACCACGGCGATCACGGTGCCCAGCCAGCGGCGCTTCTTCGGAGCCGGCGGCGTAGCGGTATTGAGTCGTTCTTTTTCCATCACGATCCTTGTTCGCGCCGGCCTGCATCAGGGGCGCGCGTTCATCATTTGTCCTGCCATGTCGGACGGGCAGCCTTCTCCCCGCGCTCCATCGCGACCGCGCGACACCATAGCAAACGACACACCCGTTTCCGGAGGGCGGAGGGCGGTCTAGGAAAACTTTACCTGTCGAGCTGGCGGCCCCGATGCGGGGCCCGCTGGAGGCGGTCGGGGTTTGTTGCTGGCAGGCGTCCGGCGCGTGTCAACGCGACACGCGGAACACCTGCACCGACAACGGCGCGGCGGGCACGCCGAGCCGTCCCTGCGCGTCCGCCGGGCCGATTTCACCGGAGCCGGCGGCGGGATACAGGCGCTGCAGTCGCGCGTTCGCCGGCAGGCCGGCGAGGCTGGCCGCGCCATCGGCCGACGCATAGTTCAAGACGACGACGATCCGCTCGTCGGCATCCACCCGCCGGAAACTGAGCGTGCGTCCGTCCACGCGCGGCGCCTCGTAGCGCCCCGTCGCGATGGCCGGATGCGTGTTGCGCAGCCGAAGCATGGCCGTGTAGAAGGCGAGCAGCGAGGCCGGGTCGGTGGCCTCGGCCCGGGCGTTGTTCGTCGCGACGTTGATCGACGGCGGGCTGTACGCGCGGCCGGCGGAGAAGCCGCCGCTCGCGCTCCAGCTCATGGGCCCGCGCAGCCTGGCGTCGCCGTCCGGCGCCTCCACCGCCGACATGCCCAGTTCCTCGCCGTAATACAGGTACGGCGTGCCGGGCTGCAGCAGGTAGGCCGCGGCGGCCACGCGAACGCGCGCCGCGTCGCCCCCCATCGCGTCCCACAGCCGCTTGCCGGCGAAGCTGTCGTGGTTGGACACCATCGTGGCCATCGTGTCGGGCGCGACGAGGAAATAGTCGGCCACGCGGTGGATGGCCTGCTCGTCACCGAGGCCGGCCGCCACGAGGGCGTCGCTGTGGCCGAACGCGAACGCCGAGCCGCAGGCGCTGCGCGCGGCGAAGCCCACCGGGTCGCCGGGCGACTCGCACACCATCACGTGGGGATGATCGACGTCGAGCTCGCGGCGCACCTGCGCCATGAACGAATAGTCCTCGGGCTGCATGCTCCAGCCGTCGGGGCCGTTCTCGAACAGGTGGCCCACCGCGTCGATGCGGAAGCCGTCGGCGCCGTGGTTCAGCCAGAAGCGCAGGGTGTCCAGGTGATACGCCACCACCGCGGGGTTGCGCAGGTTGAAGTCGGGCATGTTCGCGCCGAACTGCGCGAGGTAGGCGCCGTTGGGCGTCGCGTTCCATGGGTCGTGGTCGAAGATGGACCAGCCGGCGGGCTTGGCGTCTTCCCACACGTACCACGAGCGCCACGGGCTGGTGGGCGACGCCGCGGACGCCTTGAACAGCGGGTTCTGGTCGGAGCTGTGGTTGATGACGTAGTCCAGCACGATGCCGATGCCGCGGGCGTGGGCCTGGCGCGTCAGTTCGTCGAAGTCGGCCAGCGTGCCGTAGGCCGGCTCGATGGCGCGGTAGTCGGCCACGCCGTAGCCATGGGCGTGGTCGCCGCTGGCGGTGATGGGCATCAGCCACAGGCCCTTGATGCCCAGCGCCTGCAGGTAGTCCAGGCGCCGCGTGAGGCCGCGCAGGTCGCCGATGCCGTCGCCGTCGCTGTCCTGGAAGCCGCGCACGTAGATCTCCATGAAGGCGCCATGCTCCCACCCAACGGGCAGAGGCGACGCCTGCCGCACCTGGCGGACGGCGGACACGTCCACGCCCGCATCGCGCGGGGTCGCGCAGCCGGCGAGAAGGCTGGCGCAGGCCAGGGCGACAGGCAGGGTGGAGCGGCGGAGCTGGGCGGTCATCGTCTCGAATCGTTATGGTCGTTCGGTCGTCAAGGTGTAGTCAAAGTACATCATAAATCCACGTGCGTGAAAGCTTGAATCCGGGAAAGCCATGCGCCTTCTCTGGTGCGACATGAAATAGCATGTAGCATTCCTCCTCGAATTAAAAGAGACAACACGCTGGTGAAGCAAAACTACTTCAGGCGGACGACAAACCTCTGCGGATGCCTTCTGATCGCGGCGGGCGCCGCGTCGGCGCATGCCGGGCCGGGCGCGTTGCGCGAGGCCTGCGACGCGCCGCAGTTCGCGGCCACGCTGGTGCCCGTCACGGCTGCCGCGCCCGTTCCCGCCCGGGTGATCGCGCTGTCGCAAGCACTCTTCCAATGGCCGGCGGTGCCCTCGCAGGGCCACTTCGTGCTGGCCTCGTCGGCCAAGGGCGCGTTGGTGGCGCGCGCGGGCGAGCCGCTGTCCGGTGCCGACGAGACCCTGGCGTTGTCCGTTTCCGCCGACCCGGTGCCGCCGGCGCTCGCGCGGCGCTTCAGATTCGTCGGTGCCGGCGCGGTCTTGCAGGCCGACGATCCCGCGCGCGTGACGCGCGCCCTGCGCGGGCAGGCACTGGTGGTGCGCGAGGACGACCACGGCCGCGTGCTCGACGTGGCCGCGCTGCAGGCGGCCGGCGCGCTCGACGACGCCTACGCCTCCG
This sequence comes from Vitreoscilla sp., assembly GCA_014378125.1. The sequence continues at coordinate 3,973 of JACMOG010000433.1, forward strand.
CCGCCACCCTGGACGACCTCGGCGTGACCCCCGTCGCGACCGGAGCGCGCTTCGCGGTCTGGGCGCCGACCGCGCAGTCCGTGGCCGTGTGCGTGTTCCGGAGCGCGGAAGGCGCGTCCGCCGAGGCCGTGCCGCTGGTTCGCGACGACGCCACTGGCGCCTGGCGCGGCCAGGCGCACGCGGCGCGCCGGGGCGGCTACTACCTCTACCTGGTCGACGTCTTCGTTCCGGGCACGGGCCTGGTGCGCAACCGCGTCACCGATCCGTATGCCATCAGCCTGAACGCCGACTCGCGCCGCGGCTTCATCGGCGCGCTCGCCGACCCCGCGCTGGCGCCGCCCGGCTGGCAGCACGACGCCGCGCCGTCCACCGTGCGCCGGTCGGTGGACATGGCCATCTACGAGCTGCACCTGCGCGACTTCTCCGCCGGCGACGCCAGCGTGCCGGCCGCCCATCGCGGCAAGTACCTCGCGTTCACCGATGCCGCCAGCCTGGGCATGCGCCACCTGCGCGCGCTGGCGCAGGCGGGCCTCACCGACGTCCACCTGTTGCCCGTGTTCGACCTGGCGAGCGTGCCCGAGCGCGGCTGCACGACGCCGCGCGTCGCGGGCGGCCCCGCCGACGAGACGCAGCAGGCGGCCGTGGCCGCCGGCGCGCCCACCGACTGCTTCAACTGGGGCTACGACCCGTTCCACTACGGCGCGCCGGAGGGCAGCTATGCCTCGGACGTCGACGACGGCGCCGCGCGCGTGCGCGAGTTCCGCGCCATGGTGCAGGGCCTGCATCGCGCCGGCCTGCGCGTGGGCATGGACGTGGTCTACAACCACACCGTGGCCGCCGGCCAGGACGCGCGATCGGTGCTGGATCGCGTCGTGCCGGGCTACTACCAGCGGCTCGACGCACAAGGCGCCATCGAGCACTCCACCTGCTGCGACAACACCGCCACCGAGAACCTGATGATGGGCAAGC
>JACMOG010000434.1 GCA_014378125.1 Vitreoscilla sp.
CGTCCGGCAAGCTGCTGGTGGTGGGCGGCGTCAAGTCGGGCGGCCCGGGCACCGCGGCGGCCGCCCTGTTCGATCCGGCCAGCGCCACGTGGACGTCGATGGCGCCCATGAACGCGATGCGTTCGTCGCACGCCGCCACGCGGCTGGCCGACGGCCGGGTGCTGGTCACGGGCGGCTCCACGGTGTCGAGCTCGGCGGCCAAGGGCTACGTCAACAACACGAGCGCCGAGATCTACGACCCGGTGGCCAACACCTGGACGCCCACGCCGCCGATGAGCGTGGCCCGCGCCCACCACACCGCCACGCTGTTGCCCGACGGCAAGGTGCTGGTGGTGGGCGGCGAGAACGTGCAATACCTGGTGCAGCCCACCGCCGAGGTGTACGACCCGGCCACCAACGCCTGGGCCGCGCCGCGCACGCAGCCGCTGGCGCCGCGCTCGCAGCACACCGCCACGCTGCTGCCCTCCGGCCTCGTGCTGATCGCCGGCGGCTTCGACATCGTCAACGGCCTGCTCACGCCCGCCAACACCGCGGAGCTGTACGACCCGGTGCTGCACACGACCACCACCACGGTATCGGACGGCAACGGCGGCACCACCACCGTCACCACCATCACCGGCGGCCTCGACTTCACGGCCACCGCGCCCATGGCCTTCGCGCACTACGGCCAGAGCGCCACGCCCCTGCCCGACGGCCGCGTGGTGATCGTGGGCGGCAACACCACGCAGACCGAGATCTACGACCCCGTTGCCGCCACCTGGACGACGCAGGCCACCACCGCGTCGGTGCACACCGCGCACGGCGCCGTGCTGCTGCCCGATGGCCGCATCCTCGTGGTGGGCGGCACGCAGTTCGCGCTGCCCGACGCGGAGCTGTTCGATCCCGCCACAGGAGCCTGGAGCGCCGCGGCGCCCACGCTGGTGCTGCGCAGCAACCCCACGGCCACGTCGATGCCCGACGGCTCGGTGATGGTGTGCGGCGGAGCGCTCGAATCGGCAGGCGTCGATTGCGAGACCTGGTGGTGATGCGGCGCGCCTGAGGCGACAACCGTGGGGGGTATGCGGCGCCGCACCGGGCTACGGCTCGCGCGGGCCCTGATGTAGGGATAGTGGCCGCCGACGGCCGGGAGGATCGTCGGCGCTCCCTGCCCTCACATCAAGGAGAACCACCATGGCTGCAACCCTGCGCTCGCTCGTCGGCGCCCTCGAAGACGATCCCTGGTGCGGCACGCGCTGGCCGCACTGGCCCGGCGGTCCGCTGCGCCTGGGCTCGATCCAGGAAATCATCGCCACCCGCGCGGCCGTCGAACTCAATCCGCAGCCGCTGCCGCCGCTCTCGCGCGACGCCGCGGCCGTCGTGTTCCAGCAGGTTCGCCTGTACCAGCTGGGCCAGTCGCTTCAGGCCCACGGTGGCTCCGCCGCCGAGATGGGCGGCAGCCTCAGCGGCTTCGCATCGGAGATGTTCGACGACACCTGCGGCAACACGCCGCTCAGCCAGCTCATCGCCTGGCTGCTGCACCACAACCCGCCGCCGCCGCAACCGTGGTGGCTGGAGGAGATGTCCCAGGTGGTGATGCAGCTGAACCTGTCGGCCCGCATGGAAGGCAGCGTCGGCGGCGCCATCCAGCACGCCGCGCTGGGCCTGCTCAAGGAACAGATGGGCCAACTGCACGCGCAGAAGGCGCAACAGCAACAGGCCGGCTGAGCGGGGCCTCGCGACGTTCGAAGGCCTCGCCGCGGCGAGGCCTTTTTCGTGACCGATCCGCCCCCGCCAGGGCGC
>JACMOG010000435.1 GCA_014378125.1 Vitreoscilla sp.
GGCGCTCGGCCGCGCGCTGATGGCCCGGCCGCGCGTGCTCCTGCTGGACGAGCCCTCGGTGGGCCTGGCGCCCATCGTCGTGCAGGGCATCTTCCGCACGCTGCGCGAGATCAACGGCGATGGCCTGACGATCTTCCTGGTGGAGCAGAACGTGCGCCAGGCGCTGAAGATCGCCGAGCACGCTTACGTGCTGGAGAACGGCCGCGTGGTGCTGCACGGCCGCGGACGTGACCTGCTCGACGAGCCGCGGGTGCAGGAAGCCTACCTGGGCGGGTAGCACGGTCATCCTGCGCGTAGTCGCAGGATGACGAGCGTATCAGCGCGCAGCGTCGTTCATCGCGCGCCGCAGTTCGCGCAGCATGTCGTTCGGCGGCGTGGGCTTGGGCAACACGCGCAGCCCGCCCGAGACGGCGTCCTCAAGCTGCTTGGCATAGCCGGTGATCAACACCACCGGCAGCTTCGGCCAGCGCTCGCGCAGGCGGAATGCGAGATCCATGCCGCTCAGCTTGCCGGGCATCTCGATGTCGCTCAGCACGATGTCGGGCAGGCTCGCGGCGGCGTCGAGCGCGGCCAGCGCGGCATCGGCGCTCCACTCGTGAGTCACCCGGAGGCCGGCCGCCTGCAGGATGGCGGCGGTGGACTGGGCGACGTCGTCGTTGTCCTCCACCAGCAGCACGTGCCCGGCCAGTCCCTGCGGGCAGGCGCCGGCCGGCGCCATCACCGGATGCAACTGCGGCGCCTCGGCGGGCAGCACCATCTCCACGGTGGTGCCCTGCCTCGGCTGGCTGGCGATGCGTGCCAGGCCGCCCGCCTGGGCGCAGAACCCGTGCACCTGGCTCAGCCCCAGGCCCGAGCCGGCCTCGTTCATGCGGGTGGTGAAGAAGGGCTCGAACACGCGCGGCATCACTTCCGGCGCGATGCCCACGCCGGTATCGGCCACCGCGATGACCACCATCGTCGTGCCATCCTCCGACGCGCCCTCGTTGCGCGCGGAGATGCGCAGGTGGCCGCCGCCGGGCATCGCGTGCTTGGCGTTGATCGACAGGTTGATCAGCGCGAGCTCGAGCTCGGCCACGTCGACGCGCACAGGACAGACGTCCGCGTCCACGGCCACTTCCATGTCGATGCGCGAGCCCAGCGTGCTGCGCAGCAGGCCCTCGGCGCCCGGCAGCCAGGCCTGCAGCGTGATCATCTCGGGCCGCAGCGCCTGCTTGCGCGAGAACGACAGCAGCTGGCGCGTGAGGCGCGTGCCCGACTGCACGGCGCGCCCCATCGCCTGGAGGTGGCGTTCGCCGGCCGACTCCGGATGCAGATGGCGCTGCAGGTGCAGGCTGCTGCTGACGATGGCCAGCAGGTTGTTGAAGTCGTGCGCCACGCCGCCGGTGAGCTGCGCCAGCGTCTCGAGCTTCTGGCTTTCGAGCCGTCCTTTCTCGGCGGCCGCGCGCCGGCTGATCGCCTCGTTGAGGGCCGCGGTGATCGCCTGTTCGCGGCGCGTCTTGCGCAGCGCCACGAACGACACGCAAGCGAGGCCCGCCGTCACGGGCACCAGCAGCGCCGCAAGCAGCCCGACGAAGCGCAGCCAGCCGGCCAGCATCGCGGCGCGGCTCACCCCCACCACCACGTAGAGCGGAAGGTCGCCCACGCGCTGGAAACTGACGAAGCGATGCTGTCCGTCGCGTTTCGAGCGCACCTCCAGGTGGCCGGCGCGCTCGCCGGAACTCACGTGCGCGAAGACGTCGTCGCTGACGGTGACGATGCGCACGCCTTCGGCGTCGGTGCCCGGCCAACTGGCCAGGATCGTGCCGTCGGTGCGCACCAGCGCGAAGCGCGCCAGTGACGGGTTCTCGGCGGCCAGCGAACGGTAGTAGTCGCGGAAGAACGCGGGCGACAGCGACACCGACACGATGCCGGCGAACTGGCCGTCCTGCGTCTCGCGGCGGATGCTGGCGTTCAGCAGCTCCAGCCCCGTCTGGCGGCCGGTGATCACCTCGCTGACGCCCAGCGGCACCGGCGCCAGCTTCTGCTGCTGGAAGTACCACCGGTCCTCCACCGACACGATGTGGTCGGTGGGATAGCGGTCGCTGCGGGCGATCGGGCGGCCGTAGGCGTCCCACACGTTGAGGTTCACTACCGACGGCAGGCCCGCCACCATGTCGGCCAGCCGGGCGTGGATCTCCGCCTCGCGCTGGCCCACGGCGGCGTCGTCGCCCGCGGCGGCGGCGTTGGCACGGCGCGCGATCTGCTGGGCGGTCTCGAAGGTGCGCTGGGCCTGGCCCCGCACCAGCACGGCGGGGCGCTCGGCGGGGGGCTCCGCCTCCCC
>JACMOG010000436.1 GCA_014378125.1 Vitreoscilla sp.
CCGGTGACCAGCACGATCTCGCGCGTGCCCGGCGTGCCCGGCGTGCCCGGCGTGGTCGCTCCCGGGCCCGCTTCGTCGGCCATCAGTTCGTCGGGATCCGCGCTCATCGTGCCCCCGTCTTCCCGCGCGGGGCCGGCGTGTCGACCGCCACGGCCTGCGCGATGAGCTCCTGCGCGTGCGCCAGGCTCGTGCCCGAGCTGCGCTCGCCGCCCAGCATGCGCGCCACCTCGGCCACGCGCGCCTCGCCCGCCAGCGGCGTGACCTGGCTGGTGGTGGTGCCGCCCACGCTGCGCTTGGCCACGACGAAGTGGTGGTCGCCGCACGCCGCCACCTGCGGCAGGTGGGTGACGGCCATCACCTGCACGTGGCGGCCCAGGCGCTTCAAGAGACGGCCCACCGAATCGGCCACCGTGCCGCCGACGCCCGCGTCGATCTCGTCGAAGATGAGCGTGCCGACGCCGGCCGGCGCTCCACGCTTCTTCGCTGGCGCGCCTCCGTCGTCGTTGGCGGAGACCGACGACTGCGCCGCCGTCACGGCGATGGCCAGCGCCAGGCGCCACAGCTCCCCGCCCGAGGCCACCTTCGCCAGCGGCCGCGGCGTGCTGCCCGCGTGGCCAGCCACCAGGAACTCCACCGTCTCGGCGCCGTACGACTGCGGAGAATCCTGCGGCACCAGCGCGACGTCGAAGCGCCCGCCGGCCATGCCCAGTTGCTGCATGGCCTCGGTGATGCGGCCGGCCATGAGCGGTGCCGCCGACGCACGGCGCCCGCTCACCCGTTTCGCCTCGGTGCGCCAGCGCGCGAGGGCGTCGTCCACCCGCTTCTGCAGCCCGGCCAGGTCGGCGGCCGCATCGAGCGCGGCCAGTGCCGCCTTCCACTCGCCCCACAACGTGGCCAGGTCTTCGGGCGAACGACGGAAGCGCCGAGCCAGGCTCATCCACGCCGACATTCGCTCGTCCAGCTCGGACAGGCGCTGCGGATCGAGATCGGCGCGATTGAGGTAGCTGGACAGGCTGTGCGCCGCGTCCTGCAACTGCAGCTCGGCGCCGTCGAGCGCCTCGATGACCGGCGCCAGTGCCGGGTCGTAGTCGGCCACCTCGCGCAGCGCGGCCGCCGCGCGCGACACCAGCTTCAGGGCGTTGAGGTCGCCGTCGGAGACCTCTTGCAGTGCCTGCTGCGTGGCCGCCATCAGCGACTGCGCGTGCGACAGCCGGCCGTGCCCGCCGGTGATGGCCTGCCATTCGTCGTCGGAGGGCGACAGGCGCTCTACCTCGGCCAGCTGCCAGGCCAGGCGCTCGCGCTCGGTGTCGAGCCCGCCCTGGCGCGAGCGCGCGCTGGCCAGCGCCGCGGTGGCCTGGGCCCAGCCGGCGTGCGCGGCGGCCACGGGCGACGCGTCGATGCCGGCCTGCTCGTCCAGCAACGCCCGCACCGCGGCCGGCCGCGTGAGGCTTTGCCAGGCGTGCTGGCCATGGATGTCGATGAGGTGGTCGGCCACCTCGCGCAGCTGCGTGAGCGTGGCGGCGCTGCCGTTGACGTACGCGCGGCTCTTGCCCTGGGCATCCACCACGCGGCGCAGCAGCAGCGACTCGTCGACGGCGAAGCCGGCCTCGTCGAGCCACCCGGCCAGCGATGCCGGCGAATCGAACTCGGCCGCGATCTCGCTGCGCGCGCAGCCCTCGCGCACCACGCCGCCTTCGGCGCGCGCGCCCAGCGCCAGCTGCAGGGCATCGATGAGGATGGACTTGCCCGCACCCGTCTCGCCGGTGAGCACGGAGAAGCCGGCGCCGAACTCGAGTTCGAGCGCATCGACGATGACGAAGTCTTTCAGCGACAGGCGACGCAGCATGGGGTCAGGTAAGAAAGAGGGTTGTCGCGAGCATGCCGGGCTCCGAGCTCATGCGGTGAGCCACGAAGGGCCGATCGCGCGGAGACCGTGGTGCACGACCGGGGTCAGGCATTGCCTGCGAGAGTACGCAGGAGAGGCCAGACCCCTCTGCCGCGGCGTCACGTCGTGCCCTCGTGCCAATGCAGCTTGTTGCGCAGCGTGGCGTAGTAGCTCCAGCCGCGCGGGTGCAGGAAGCGCGCCTTGTGCGCCGAGCGCTGCATGCGCACGATGTCGCCCAGCAGCATGCTGGCCAGGCCGTGCATGTCGAAATTGGCGCTGGCCTCCTTGCCCTGCACCAGTTCCAGCAAGACCTCTTGATCGTCGGGCAGCACGATGGGGCGGTTGGACAGCGTGCGCGAGGCCCGGGGGCCCATCGCCCAGCCGCCGATGCCCGGATGCAGGATGGGCCCGCCGGCCGACAGCGCGTACGCCGTGGAGCCGGTGGGCGAGGCCACGATCACGCCGTCGGAACGGATGTTGGCCACGTGGTCGGCACCCACCGACACGCGGATCTCGATCATGCTGGACGTGCTGCTGCGCACCACCACGTCGTTGAGCGCGAAGCCCTGGAAGATCTGCACGCCGTCGCGCCACACGCCGCCTTCGATCATGGGCCGGCTCTCGGCCTCGTAGTCGCCCTGGATCATCGGGGCCAGGGCCTCGCGCCAGGCGTTCGCGGCGATGTCGGTGATGAAGCCCAGGCGGCCCTGGTTGATGCCGATGAGCGGGATGCCGTGGCGCGCCAGCTCGCGGCCGATGCCCAGCATCGTGCCGTCGCCGCCCACCACCACCGCCAGGTCGCACACCTGGGCGAGCTCGTCGATGCGCATGGCGCCGTAGTCGCTCCAGTCGCTGTTGATGGCGGTGTCGTGATCGACCGACACCTCGACCCCGCTGCGCACCAGGAAATGTGCGATCTCCTCCAGGATGGGCCGCACGCCCTGGGCCTGGTACTTGCCGAAAAGCGCCACGTGACGGAAGGGGGTCGACATGCGGTGAATTACACCACAGCGCCCCTCGTGGCGTGCGGCTGCAAACGCCTCGGAAATCGCCCGTCTGGCGCCGCGCGGCGCAGGCCTTCGCCATCTCCGTACAATGAGCCACATGCTCGACGAGCGCGCCAAGACACTGCTGAAGACCCTGGTTGAACGCTATATCGCCGACGGCCAGCCGGTGGGCTCGCGCACGCTCTCTCGCGCCTCGGGCCTGGAGCTGTCGCCGGCCACCATCCGCAACGTGATGGCCGACCTCGAGGAGCTGGGCCTCATCGTCAGCCCGCACACCTCGGCCGGCCGCGTGCCCACCGCGCGCGGCTACCGGCTGTTCGTCGACACCATGCTCACCGCGCGCCCGATCGATGCCGAGTCGACCATGTCGCAGCTGCTCACCGAGATCGGCGGCTCGCGCGAGCTGCAGCCCGACCAGCCCCAGCGCGTCATCGCGCAGGCCGCGTCCATGCTGTCCAGCCTGTCCACCTTCGTGGGCGTCATCACCGCGCCGCGCCGCGCCGGCGTGTTCCGCCACATCGAGTTCCTGCGCCTGGGCGAACGCCGCGTGCTGGTCATCCTGGTGGCGCCCGACGGCGACGTGCAGAACCGCGTCATCATCACCGCCGCCGACCACACCCAGTCGCAGCTGGTGGGGGCCACCAACTTCCTCAACGCGCACTACGCCGGCATGTCCATCGACGACGTGCGCGAGCGCCTGAAGACGGAAGTCAAAGCCCTCAGCGCCGACATCGCCGCGTTGATGCGCCCGGCCGTGCAAGTGGGCAGCGACGCCATCGCCGAGAGCGACGAGCAGGTGGTGGTGTCCGGCGAGCGCAACCTGCTGGGCGTGCAAGACCTGCACCACGACATGCGCGGCCTGCGCGACATGTTCGACGTGTTCGAGCAGAAGACCCAGCTGATGCGCCTGCTCGAAGGCAGCAGCCGCGCCGAAGGCGTGCGCATCTTCATCGGCGGCGAGAGCCGCGTGGTGCCGTTCGAGTCGCTGTCGGTGGTGTCGTCGCCCTACGAGGTCGACGGCCAGGTGGTGGGCACGCTGGGCGTCATCGGCCCCACGCGCATGCCCTACGACCGCATGATCCAGATCGTCGACATCACGGCCAAGCTGGAGGGCAACGCGCTGTCGCAGCGCTGAGCGCTTCGTCCTGCTTCGCTGCTTCGCAGCGCCTAGAGAATCGCGCTGATCACCTTCACGGGCGACGTCCCGGTCAGGGCCGCCACGCCCATCGCCGCAGCGGCCAGGGTCGAGGCATTGCCGAGTGCGGCATTCGTCAGGCCGGACACGTCCTCGGCCACCGCCGCCGGCAGGTCGACCGCCACGGCGTGCGCCGCGCTGGCCACCGCATGCGCGACTGCCTCCAAGCCGTTGATGACCGAGTGCACGCCGTTGGCCAGCAGGTGCACGCCGCCTTCGACCGCGTGCTCGACCCCGACCGCGGCATCGACCGCCATCTCGAACGGAAACGCGATGACGTCCTCCACGCCATGCGCCACCGCCATCCCGCCATCGGCCAGCGCCTGCATCGCGCGGGCGCTGAACGACACGGTCGCGCTGGCGGCATCGCCCACCGCCTCGCCGACGTCCGCCATGCCCTCTACGATCTTGCCCGGGACGGCCTCGATCGCTTTCAGCACGGCCGCCCCTCCGCCGTTGCCGGGGTTCAGCGAGGCATAGGCGGCGGGCTGCGAGGAGGTGGGGGACAGGGACATGGCTTCCGGTCTTCCGAATGTGTCACTGATGCTAAATGTCGGCCGCTTCTGTCAAAGCGCGAACAGATGGGGAAACGCGGCGGAAATCTGAGTCCTGGCGACCACTTCGACTTGCTGTCGCGTTGGCTGCTGTGTTTGCGGATGCGTCCGTACAATCGCGGGCTCGTGGGCCGTTAGCTCAGTTGGTTAGAGCAGAGGACTCATAATCCTTTGGTCGTTGGTTCAAGTCCAACACGGCCTACCAAAATTGCTTTCCGGCGTCGCCAAGACGGCGTGAGCTGTGGCTCAAACCCAGCGCAAGAAGTCAGGCCGCCAAGTGGCCGTGGCCTGACTATTGCCAGCGGCCACCTGCGTGGCGGGCCACAGCAGGTCGTCCAGCAGTGCAACGGTGTCACCCAAGCTGGCTGCGTCGATGCGGTTCTTTTTCAGGAAGGCGTGCCACTGGAGCAGCTTGGCTGTGTCCTCGCTGAACCCCTTCGTCAGGGCAAGCGGCCGTTCCGTGGGCAAAGTGGTCTGGCGGCGGCCAAAGGTGGCGGCAATCGCATCGGCCAGCGTAGCGCCATCGAGTTCGGTGCGATGCGCAATCACCGCGAGATCGAAGAAGTCCTTCATGCGGCTGTTCGCTTGCCCGAGCATCACCATGGCCTGGTACTTCTCCGCAATCACGGTATAGACCGGATAGACCCGTAGCGTCGGCCCCGCGAAGTCGCCCAGCAGCGCGGGATACACCACGGTTTCCGGCTCCGGCGTAACAGCGTCACCGAATCCCACGTCGATCTGCAGCGCACATCGTGCGCTGCCTAAGCGCGCCGCCAGCGTGATGCGGGTGCCGCCGTAGGTCGTGTCCTCGCGGATGGCCTGTGCCTTCACTGATTCGGGGTCGAATACGATGCCGTCGCCCAGGTCCATCGTCGCGACTTCACGGAAGGTGGTGACCAGGTGCACCTCGTCGTCGGGACCGAAACCCAGCAGGTCGACGTCTCGGGTAGGACGGTGCGGGGCGTCGTACCAAAGCGCGAAGAGCAGGGCGCCTTTCAGCAGGAAACGGTCCGCATGCGCGGAGGTGCTGAGGCGCGTCAGCAGGCGCTCCATCGCGAATCGATTGAGCAGCAGGTTGTAGTCGTCGCCGCGCTGTTTGGCGAGTGTCAGCAGCCGCGTCAGGATGGAAGCCGAGAGATTGCCTGTCATTGCGTCACGGCCTCGAGGTAAGGCTGCATGACTCGTTCGACGCGATTGATCCTGGCGAAGTGACTCAGCTCGGGCATGGTCACCTTGCGGCTGCGCCAGGCATCCTTCAGCGCCTCAAGAGCCACGTCCAGCCCAATCTTGTTTCGGAACTTGAAGCAGTCGGTTACTGTCTTGGCGGCGCTGTACACCCGGATGTGGGCCCCGTGCTCGGTCACCGTCTGGATGCCCTCGCTGTACGCGGCGCCGCGCAAGCGAGCGACCCGCAGCCTCGGATAGCCCAGCGCCGGGGTCTGCGTCGCCTCTGGCAGCGCGATCCAGACCTCGTGGGGCAGTTGCGTGCCGATCTCGTGGAATTGCAGCGCGCTCAGCAGGCACAGCACGGCCTTGGGTACGCGCTGGCAGACCTCGATCAGCGTCTGGTGTTCGGTGATTTCAGCGTCGGGTAGTCCGTAGAGACCCCGGGCGAACCGTTGAAGCTTGCCGGCCTGGTGCAGTCGAACCAGCAGCTGGGGCGACCAGCCGTGCTCGCGCACATCCGCGGCCCGCAGCACGTGCTGGCGCCGGGCGAGTTCGATGATTTGGTCAGACTGGGTCACAATGCGTAGTTTAGTATCTGCATTACTTATTTTCAAGTGATGCGGATATCAACGAGCCGTGACCAATTCCATGCAGAATGGTCGTCGGTCGGACTCAGCCGAACGTTAGGAGGAAACTGTTGCCTCCGTGCCTGGTACGCTCCACCGATCACTTGATCGATCGAGTCGCCATCCGGGATGGACGAGAACACCGAGTACTACAGCGCCAACGCGCAACGCTTCTTCGAGGCCACGGTCGGCGTCGACATGTCGACGCTGCATCAATCATTTCTGTCCCGCCTGCCTACGCGAGCCCGAATCCTGGACGCCGGCTGCGGCTCCGGCCGTGATGCGAAGGCCTTCGCCGCCCTTGGGCACGAGGTCTCGGCGTTCGATGCGTCAGATGAACTTGCCCGTCTCGCGAGCGACTACTGCGGAGTCGCTGTCCAGGCGCGAAGCTTCGTCGACGTCACGGAGACCGCGGCGTACGACGGCATCTGGTGCTGCGCCAGCCTGCTCCACGTCCCGCTGGCTGAGATCGAGCAGGTCATTCGCCAACTGCTGCGGGCCCTTCGACCCGGCGGCTGCCTCTATCTCAGTTTCAAGCTGGGCACAGGCGAACGAGTGCACGACGGACGTCGCTTCACGGACGCCGACGAACCGGGCTTGCGCGCGTGGTTGAAGGCCTCGGGTGAGGTCGCAACCATCGATACCTGGGTCACCTCCGATCGTCGTCCTGAACGTTCGGAGCAATGGATCAACGGCCTCGCGACACGCGCGCCTGCGAGGAGCTTGGTCACAGGCGGCCCCGATCCATTCATGCCGCACCTCTCACGCGAGATGTCGCAGGCCACCGAGCTTGACATCGCCGTTGCCTTCACGAAGGCGACTGGCCTTCGGATGCTGCTGCCCGAACTCGAAGCGGCGCTGACTCCGCTGGAGGGGGCCGTCGCACCACGCGGCCGCGTGCGCATGCTCACGAGCGACTACCTGGACGTGACTGATCCGGAAGCGCTGAGATCTTTGCTGCTGCTCCAGCAAAAGGGCGGTGAGGTGAAGGTCTTCACCACGAAAGGCGGCAGTTTCCACTTGAAGGCCTACATCTTCGGTCGATCTGCCGACGGCGAATTGGTCGAGGGAGCGGCGTTCATCGGCTCGAGCAACATCAGCCGGCAAGCACTGTGGGATGGGTTGGAGTGGAACTATCGTGTGGCCTATCCGGCCGACAAAGGATTCCTCGAAGCACGTCAGCGTTTCGAGGAACTGTTTGCGCACCCGAAGTCCCTGCCCCTGACACATGCGTGGATCGAGGACTATGAACGCCGCCGTATTCCTCCGCCGCAGGCAATTGCGCCTGGCAGCCAAGAGTACGAACCACCGCCGCAGCCCTCGTCCGTTCAATTGGCGGCACTTGCGGCGCTGGAAGATACCCGCGAAGCGGGCTATCGGCGCGGATTGGTCGTGCTCGCTACAGGCCTGGGCAAGACGTGGCTCGCGGCCTTCGATGCGGGACGCATGGACGCCCGCCGGGTACTGTTCGTGGCGCACCGCGAGGAGATTCTCAGCCAAGCGGCCGAGACATTCCTGCGCATTCGGCCGACGAGCCGCGTGGGCTACTACATGGGCCATCGCCGCGACGTCGAGGTGGACGTGCTGTGCGCTTCTGTCCAGACCTTGGGAAGGGCTGCCCATTTGGAGCGCTTCGCGCCCGATCATTTCGACTACGTTGTCATCGACGAATTCCACCACGCGGCCGCGGCCACGTATCGCCGGCTGTTGGGTCACTTCGTTCCGCGATTCATGCTGGGCCTGACGGCGACGCCCGACCGCACCGACCAGTCCGACATCCTGTCCCTGTGCGACGACAACCTGGTGTTCACGACCAACCTGTTCGACGGCATCCAGGCTGGCCTGCTGGCACCGTTCCACTACTTCGGAATCTCGGACGATTCCGTCGACTATCGCGAGGTGCCGTGGCGCAACGGCCGCTTCGACCCGGAGGAGTTGTCGAACAAGCTAGCCACCCTCGCGCGTGCGCGTCACGCGCTCGACCAATGGCGTGAGCGGGGTCTGAAGCGCACCGTGGCGTTCTGCGCCTCGGTGCGGCATGCCGAGTATATGGCGGCGCAATTCAACAAGGTGGGCGCCGTTTCGGCGGCTGTCTATTCCGGTTCGAAGTTGGGACGAAGCGAGGCGATCGAACGACTTCGCAGTGGGCTCCTGAGCGTCATCTTCTCGGTCGACCTGTTCAACGAGGGCGTCGACCTGCCAAGCATCGATACCGTGATGTTGCTGCGCCCCACCGAGTCGAAGATCCTCTTCTTGCAGCAGTTGGGACGCGGCTTGCGTCGTAGCGAAGAGAAGACGCATCTGGTCGTGCTCGACTTCATCGGCAACCATCAGAGTTTCCTGCAGAAGCCGCAGGCATTGTTCGGTGTCGGATCGACCTACAAGGATCTGGCGGAATTCGGCCGCCAGGCCGAGCAAGGTCGCCTCGAACTGCCCGACGGTTGCTACGTCAACTACGACCTGAAGATCATCGACCTGCTGAAGTCGCTGGACAGTGGCGGCGCGGAGAAGGACTACGAAGCGCTGCGAGCGAGCCTCGGCCGGCGGCCGGCCTTGGCCGAGTTCTATCGGGCGGGTGCGAGCCTCCAGGTGCTGAGACGGCAACATGGGAGTTGGTTCGAACTGGTACGTCGCTTCGACGACCTGGACGAAGCCGAGAGGCGAGTCGTCGACGATATTGGATCGTTTCTCGCCGAGGTCGAAACGACGGCGATGACCAAGAGCTTCAAGATGGTCTTGCTCGAGGCGTTCCTTGAGATGGATGGCCTCCAGAGGCCACCGGCGATCGATGCGCTGGTTGAACGTTCGTGGGAGGTCCTGCGTCGCCGCAAGAATCTGATGGGCGACCTTCCGGACGCCATTGCGTCGTTGCCCGACGGCCGATCCCCCGAGTGGCGCCGGTACTGGCTGGACAACCCGGTCAACGCTTGGATCGGCGCCAATCGCGGCAAGGACGCGGCCGCAAGCTTTCTCATCCAGGATGATCGCTTCCATTTCGGAGTGGCCCTCCAACCCGCCGACGTGGTTGCAGCAGATTCCTTGCTGCAGGAACTTGTCGACTACCGGCTCGCTGCCTATGAGGTGCGACGTCAGAACGACGCGGCTGCGTCGAACGTCATCGCGTTCGCGCCGCGTGCGAAGTCCGCGATGGAGATCCCTTATTTCCCCAACCTGAGGATCGCCTGCGGGCACTTCAGGGCGGGCCGTGCCGATGCAGAAGAACATCGCGCGCTGCCGGCCGCCTACGGCCACCTGGACGCAACGCGACACTTCATCGCCCGGGCCACCGGCAACTCCATGGACGGCGGAAAGAATCCGATCCGCGATGGCGACTATCTGCTGTTGGAACTCCTCGCATCCGGCAACGCAGGCTCCATCACGGGAACCGTGATGGCCATCGAGCGGCACGACGACGCGGGCGGCGACAACCAATACCTGCTCCGTGTCGTCACCAAGACCAAGACCGGCGCGTACGTCTTGAAGGCGAACAATCCTGACTACGAAGACTTGCCCGCAAACGATGAGATGAAGACGCTTGCGCGCCTGAAGGCGGTGGTCCATCCGCTGGACCTGGCCGTTGGCCAGACCTTCGCGCGGGAGGACATCCCGGGGCTGTTCGGCGAGACCTTCAACCAGGCCATCTGGAACGTCGGACATGTCGTCCTGGGCGAGCAGCGCGTCCACATCCTGCTCGTAACCCTGAACAAGCAAGGCAAGTCTCAAGAGCATCGCTATCACGATCACTGGATCGACGAGCAGACATTCCATTGGCAAAGCCAGAACGCGACGACGCCTTCCGGCAAGAGAGGGCGGGAGATCGTCGGACAAGGAGCGCTCGGTACGCAGATCCATCTCTTCATCCGCGAGGCGAGGCTCGTCAACGGCAAGGGCGCCCCGTTCGTATACCAGGGCCGCGCAACCTACGAGGCGCACACAGGAAGCGCGCCGATGAGCGTCACTTTTTCGCTCTAGTTGCGGCTTCAGCACTCGCCCCGTCCAAGTAGAGCGCTTCGTTGGGCTTGGCAGCCGGCGTGGCGTTGAGAGCGTCGGCCGCGCCTGTTCAGAACGTGACGCCGGGAAGAACCGCAGTGCCCTCGGCCTGCACGGACTGCAGCAGCGTCGGCGCCAGCTTCAGCGCGGTCAGGATGGTGGGCGCCACCTGGGTGGTGACCACGGCGGTGGCGTTGGTGGAGGCCGTCCACGACGGGAACGACACGATCAGCGCCACGTGGCTGTCGTCCGGCGCGTTGCCGCCGTGCTCGGCGTCCTTCTTGGTGCTGCTGGTGTAGATCACGCCGGGGTTGGGCTGGACGATGATGTCCGGCGTGCGTCCCGAGGCCGGGTCGCCGAACTTGGCCGCCATCGCGGAGCCGGAGAGCACGCTCGCGCCGGCGCCGTCCGCGCAGATGCCCGGGGCGGTGCAGCCCAGGTTCGCGTTGATGGTGGCCACCGCGGCGGCCGCCTGGCTCGGGTCGCGCAGCCAGATCAGGCCGACGTCGTCTGTCTGGATCATGCCGGTGCCCGACAGGCCCGTGCCGTCGTTGAGGCTGCCCGAGGTGGTGGCCGCCTGGCCGAAGGCGCCGCCGGCGTCGAGGTACCCGTTGGCCTCCATCAGGGCCGTGAGCGTGTCGCCGTTCTTCACCAGCAGCGCGGGGTTGCTGGGCGACTGCCCGTGCTTGGCGGTCAGCACGATCAACGTCGACGTGTAGAGGTTCTTCGCCTTCAGCTCCGCCACGATCTGCGCCAGCGACGCGTCGACGTAGGCCATTGCCGCGGTCACGTCGACACCGGGCGTGAACGACGCGTCGGTGTAGCCACCGCCGTGGGCGTGGGTGGCCTTCTCCGCGACGCTGAGCGTCTGGAAGTTGGTGCCGAAGACGGTGGGCACCGGCGCAAGGTCGACGCCCGTGCTCGTCTTGCCGTCGATCTGGTTGAGGATGATCTGCACGTGCTTGCTGTCGAACGTCTCGGTGTGCGTGTACACATCGTCATAGGACGAGCCCGTGGCCGGATCGATCGAGTTGATCTCGGTGCGGGCGAGGTCGTCCACGCCCTGGCCCGACGGCCCGTTCACCCAGTCGTACCCCCACGCGTGCTTGTCGGCCCAGGCCGTGCGCGCATTCGCGATGTTGGCCTTCACCACCTCGAACAGCGTGTTGGTCTTGATGTAGTTGTGCGGGTAGACGGGCACGCAGGCGCCGTTGACCAGCGCATGCGGGATGGCCTGCGGGTTGAACGCGCCGCCGCCGTCCAGATGCACCAGCGGGCCGCCGTTGAAGCCGTCGATGCCGGTGGTCTCGTCGAACACCACGTTCCAGCCGCGGGTGCCGGTGCAGGTGGTGTCGCCGGGCGCGAACAGCGTGCGGTCGTACGAGACGTCGTAGAACAGGCCGGCCGACTTCGGCGTGCCGCCGGTCAACAGCGCCGCCAAGCCGGGAAACGAGTCCGACAGGCCCGGCGTGGCCGCGCCCGTGTAGTGCACGCCGGTGCCGGCGATCGCCGCGATGGCGGGGCAGGTGCCGGCGCCGAGGCAATGCGCCACGTCCTGCTCGTGCAGGCCGTCCACGCTGATCAGCAGCACGTGCGCGATCGCCGGTGCGGCGGGTGTGTTGCTGGACGAGTCGCCGCCGCAGGCGGTGAGGGCGGCGGCGGTGGAAAAGGCGGTGGCGATGAGGCGCTTCATGAGGGCATCCGGCAGTGAACTGAGCCCGCACGGTAGAAAGCGCGTGTGACAGTGCCGTGACGCGGCGCGCCTCATTTCCCGAGGCTTGCGCGAGCCCGTCGGCGGCATGACAGCCGAGTCGCAAACACCGATTTTCGGTGCTTGCTAACGCTCAGCTAAGAATCGCCGTGCAGGCGAGACATTGTCCGGGCCGCCACGTCCTTCACCCACGGCCGCGCCGTCCAATGCCGCTGCGCGAACGCCTCGATCGCGGCCTTGTGCTCCAGCGACGCGCCGATCATGTCGGTGCCATTGAGGAACATCGTGCGGTGGCGGTCGCTCATCGTGAAGGGCAGCGCCTGCGCGCCCGAGGTCACCGTCATCGTCTCCACGTCGATCGCCAGCTCGAGCGGGCCGGCCTGCGCCTGCGTCATCAGCGCCTGCACCTGGTCTTCCGGCAGCAGCACACCTACGCCGTGTTCGACCTCTATCGGCCGTTTCAGGGCGCGACGCCGTTGCAGACGGCGCTGGCCGCGCCGCGTTATGAGCAGGACGGCGTGGCGCTGCCGGCCATCGACGTGTCGGCGGCTCGCGGCGCGGACGGTGCCACGGTGCTGGCGCTGGTGAACCTCGATCCGCGGCGCCCCGCGCGCATCGCCACCAACCTGCCGGGCCGTGCCACCGGCCGTTTTCTGACCGCCGCGGAGATGGACGCGCACAACACGTTCGAACACCCCGACGCGGTCCGGCCGGTGGCGTTCGCCGGCACGTTGGTGAAGGAGCGGCTGGTGTTCGACCTGCCGCCCAAGGCCATCGCGGTGGTCAGCGTGGTGCCGGCGAACTGAGCGCCGGCCCGGCGTCAGGTCACTGCACGCTGACCGCGAAGTTCTTCGACGCGAAACTCAGCCCGCCGGAGGACGACGTGATCTCGAAGCCGTACTGCAGGTCGCCCACCGTCACGTTGCCGATCCACGAGAGGTTCTTCAGGTAGTTGAGGATGGCCAGCACGTCCACCGCGGTGTTGTTCGTCTTCGTGGTGCGCAGGAACGAATACACCATGTTGCTGCCGTTGGTGCCGCGGTAGACGTTCCACGTGCTGCCGCCCACCGTCACGTTGCTGTAGACGGGAATCGCGCAGCCGGCCGACGTCCAGTTGTACGAGATCGGCTTCACGTTGCCGCAGCCGGCCGACGTGCCGGTGTAGTTGAGCCAGAGCATGATCTCGTCGGCGTTGCTGTCGGCCCAGATGTCGAAGGTCGATTCCCAGGCGCCGCCCGACGGCGTGGTGGCCGCGATGGGCACCGACAGCTTGGTCATCGAGCTGATCGTGCGGTTGACCGTGTACGTGATGTGCGGGTACGACTTGATGCCGCCGGTGTTGGGCTGGTCGGACGTCACGCCCCAGTCGACGTTGGAATTGGCCCAGATCGTCTGGGCGCCGGCGGCGGTTCCTCCGCAAGGCGACCACACGTCGTTGTTGAAGCCGTAGCTGCCGTAGGTCCACGTGGCGAACAGGTTCGCTGCGGAGCACGACGACGTGGCTGGGGACGTGGCCGTCCAGGTGGCAGCCTGGGCGCCGGAGGAGGAGATTGCAAGCGCCGCGAAGGCGGTTGCGCCGAGCAGGAAGTGGCGGTGGTTCATAGGTCTCCGAATGGTTTTGATAGGCAGGGGGGTACCGGGCGGGCCTGAGAATTCGACGCCGCGCGACCGGAACCGCGCTGCCTGGCAACGCTGTCATCCGGTGCTGTCAATTCCAGCGATGCGGAATTAGTTCGACAACCGGACTAACCACTACGGCATTTCGGAGCCGCCACCATCGCGCAGCGGCGGCGCGATCTCCCTCGTACGGCATGCCGTATCCAGCTCCCTCGGTACAGAGTGCGACGGGTGATTCCGCCCATCGGAATTTGTTCGCGACGCGCCGTGCCGTTCACTCCGCGCCAACCAACCACCAGGTTGGACGTTGCGCATCCCCCATCGTAGGGGGACGGATTGCCGGCAGAATCGGACGTCCGTCTTCGAGGAATCGCCTGCAATGAGATTGTTCTCGCGGCCGCTGCTGGCCGGTGCGGCCCTGTCGTCCACCCTGATGCTGAATGCCTGCGTGGATCTCGCGCCCGCTTACACACGCCCCGACGCGCCGGTGGCAGTGGCCTGGCCCGAGGCGTCGGCGGCGTCGGCGGTGTCGGGCGTGGCCACGCCCGATCCCACCGACATCGGCTGGCGCGACTTCGTCGTCGACGACCGACTGCGACGCGTCGTCGAGCTGGCGCTTGCCGACAACCGCGACCTGCGCATCGCGCTGCTGAACGTGGACGCCGCGCGGGCGCAATACCGCATCCAGGACTCGGCGCGCTTTCCAGCGGTCGGCGCCGACGCGAGCTTCACCCGCTCGAAGGCCGGCGGCGTGGCGGGCAACGGCGCCAGCGTGGGCGTGGCGCTCTCCGGCTACGAGATCGACCTGTTCGGGCGCGTGAAGAACACCAGCGACGCCGCGTTGCAGAGCTATCTCGGCACCGCCGAAGGTGCGCGCGCCGCCCGCATCTCGCTGGTGGCCGCGGTGGCCACCCAGTGGCTCACGCTGGCCGCCGGCGCCGAGGCGCTGCGCCTGAACGAGCGCACGCTGGCCCTCGACACGAAGAGCCTCGACCTCAACCAGCGCATGCACGAGCTCGGCGCCATCAAGGGACTGCCGGTGGTGCAGGCCCAGGCCGCGGCCGAGGCCACGCGCGGCGCGGTGGCCGCCGGGCGCGCCCAGGTGCAGCAGGATCGCAACGCGCTGACGCTGCTGGCGGGCCGCGAGCTGGCCGCCGACCTGCTGCCGCTTCAGGCCCTGCCCGGAGAGGCCACGGTGCTGGTGGCCGTGCCGGCAGGGCTGCCGTCGCACACGCTGCAGCAACGACCCGACGTGCTGTCCTCGGAGCACGCCCTGCAGGCCGCGCAACTGGACATCGGCGTTGCCCGGGCGGCGTACTTTCCCTCGATCACCCTCACCGGCAGCGCGGGCACGGCCAGCGTGGGCCTGTCGGGTCTGTTCAAGAGCGGCAGCGGCTCGTGGAGCTTCGGCCCGTCGGTGACGCTGCCGATCTTCGACGGCGGCGCGTTGCGGGCCGGCGTGGACTCGGCCCGGGCGCAGCGTGACATCGCGCTGGCCACCTACGACAAGACGGTGCAGACCGCGTTCAGCGAGGTGGCCGACGCGCTGGCCGCGCGCGCAACGCTGGGCGAACGCCTCGCGGCGCAACAGGCGCAGGTGCGTGCCAGCG
>JACMOG010000437.1 GCA_014378125.1 Vitreoscilla sp.
CGTCAATCAAGCGGCCCTCGATGTCGTCGCGTGGAAACTCAACACTCGGCCGCGGAAGACCCTCGGCTTCCGCAGCCCCGCCGCGACCCTCGCGGCCTATGTTGCAACGACCGGTTGAACTCACCGGTCCTTCGCTGCGCTCAGGACGACTGCTGTTCCCATGAACCAGCTCGCAACTCGACCCTACGCCGGTCGCCGCGTCCTGCTCGGCGTGTCCGGCGGCATCGCGAGCTACAAGAGCGCCTGGCTCGCTCGGCTCCTCGTCAAGGCGGGCGCCGAGGTGGACGTCGTCCTCACGCGCGCCGCCGCGGAGTTCATCGGGGCGGTCACCTTCGAGGCGCTTACCGGGCGCCCGGTGCATGTCGGCCTCCTCGAGCCGGGCCGCGCCCTGGATCACATCAAGCTGGCGCGTGACGCGTCCGCCATCGTGCTGGCGCCGGCCACCGCGGATCTGCTGGCGCGCGTCGCAACCGGGCAGGCGAATGATCTCCTCACGGCCTGCCTGCTCGCTGCCGAGTGCCCGGTGCTGGTGGTGCCGGCGATGAACGATCGCATGTGGGCACACGCGCAGACGCAAGCCAACGCCCGGCATCTCTCCTCCTTCGGCTACACCCTCCTGGAACCGGACAATGGATTGCTGGCCGCTGGCGAGGGCAGTGGGCCTGGCCGCATGCCGGAACCCGAGGTGATTTTCGCCCACATTGGCCGACTGCTCGAGCCCAAATCCGCGCTGGCAGGCCGCAATGTGCTCGTGACCGCGGGTCCCACCCGCGAGCCCATCGACCCCGTTCGATTCCTGTCGAACTACAGCACCGGCAAGATGGGCGTGGCCATTGCCGCGGCGGCATGGCGTCGTGGAGCGAGCGTGACGCTGGTCGCCGGCCCGCTGGCCGTCCCGCTTCCCGTTGGCGTGGCGCACGTGCCCGTGCAGTCCACCACCGACATGCGCGATGCCGTGGCCGCTCACATCGGCATGGCCGACGTGGTGGTGATGAGCGCCGCGCCGGCCGATTATCAGCCGGAATCAATGGCTCCCGGCAAGCTCAAGAAAACCGGGCGCGCGCGATCGCTTGACCTGCGCGAGACGCCGGATATCCTCGTGTCCACGCGGAATGCGCGCCGGCCGGACGCCGTCGTCGTGGGTTTCGCGCTGGAAACGGACGACCTGCTCGCGAATGCTCGTCGCAAGCTGGAGGAAAAGGGCCTCGACATGGTCGTGCTCAATGCGGCCAACGAGCCGGGCGCGGGGTTCGGCGTCGACACCAATCGGGTCACGCTCATACGGCGCGACGTGCCGGAACCAGAGGAGTTGCCCATGCTCGACAAGCGAATGGTGGCTGACGAAATCCTCGACCGGGTGGAGACAATGCTGCATGGACGCTAAGGACGCCCTCCGGCGCTATCTCGAGCAGCGCCGGGACCTGGGTGAGAGCGAGTTGGTGCTCGATTCGCTCAGCGTGGACGACGCCATGAAGTTGCTCGGCGCCGCGAGCGCCATGGCCCGGCCCCAGCGGGCGGCTGGCGTCGTTGTCGACACGCCGCCAGCCACCACCGATTGGCGCGCCGCGGTGCGAGCCGCAGGTGGAGCGC
>JACMOG010000438.1 GCA_014378125.1 Vitreoscilla sp.
CGCCCTCGGGCGGCTTTTTTGCGTCTGGACGCCGAAGCGGCGTTGAACGCGGCGAAGCGACCGCGGCTTCTTGCGTTCGGTCTGTCAAGAGGTGATCGACGGGGTTGACGCGAGGCGCGGGCAGGTCTACCCGCGAGCAGACGCAAAAAAGCCGCCCGAAGGCGGCTTCCTGGCGCAGCGCCGAAGCGCCCGGCGCCGGCTTACTTCAGCTCGTCGACCAGCAGCGTGACGATGCGCTGCGCGTTCTCGCCGTTGTCCGGCTGGCCCTGGTCGTTGAGCACCGTGACCGTGGCGGTGTCGCCCGGCGCCTTGATGGCGATGCGGTATTTGCCCACCGGCGACGGGCCGCTCTTGCCGAAGAACGACGTGATCTTCGAGAAGATGCCCGGCTCGTCGCGCGCGGCTTCCTTGGCGTCGACGTAGCGGACGTAGTACAGGCCTTGCGCGCGGTCGCGGTCTTCGACGGTGAAGCCGCCGTGATCCAGCGCCAGGCCGATGCGGCGCCACGAGCGGTCGAAGTTGTCGTCCACCTGCAGGGTGGCACCGGCCTGGCCCGTGACGATGCGCGCGCGTGCCGTGCCGTTGGCGCCGGTGCCGCCGACGGCGGTGCCGCCCGTGGAGGCGCTCGGGATGGCCCTGGCGGCGTCGCTGGCGGAGCCATCGGCGGCGGCGGCGACGACGTTGGTGTTGGCCATGCCGGCAAGCGCCAGCATCATCTGGCTCAGTTGCTCGGCCTCGACACCCGGATCGGCCTTGGTGGGCACCCAGGTGACGTCGGCGGTGTGCACGCTGTCGGTCTTGCCCGCGAGCTCCTGCGTGGCGCCGAAGTGCGTGACATAGATCTCGGTGCCACCGTCGGCGCGACGCTCGAGGCGAGTGCGATAGCGATCGCGAGCGCCGGTGTCGCTGAGGTTGTCGACGATGGTGTTCAGGAAGTTGCGAATGACGCTGTCGCTGGGCACGCGCGTGCGGTTTTCCTTCCAGTCGGTCTCGAGGATGCCGGCCTTGGGCTCGTCGATGGTGAACTTGTAGCCCTTGCCCAGCCAGTAGTCACGCACCTTGGGCAGCACCACCTCGGGCGCGTCCTGCGTCGACAGCCAGCG
Organism: Vitreoscilla sp.; assembly: GCA_014378125.1. Next base: position 1,104 of record JACMOG010000438.1, read on the forward strand.
CTGGTCGCCCGAGCGCTCGATGTGCAGGTTGCCGGCGGCGGCCAGCGCCACTTCCGGCGACGCCGGGGCGGCGGCGGCGGGGGCCGGGCCGCCGGGCGTGCCGGCCTTGGAGAGGTCGGAGGCTGTCACCACGCCGCCTTGCGGGAGGTAGCGCGAGTCCTTCTGGAGCTGCGTCAGATCGGGCGGCACTTCCAGCGGCTGGGTGCGCTTGGACGCACCCTTGTAGTCGGTGTCGCCGTGGGAGAACCAATCTCCGACGACCGTGCATCCGCCCAGCATCAGGCAAAGCGTCACGGTGGCAACGCGCAGGGGCGTGGGGTGGAGCAGGCGCGTCGGGAAATTGGTGGTCATGTGCATGAAGGTCGATGTCAGGCCGGAAGTGTCCGGGCCGGGGATTGTCGCAGACGAAGAGAACAGGGTTGCGCGAGCCGTTTGGCCGGCGAAGCGCTGGCGAAGCGACGCGAACCGGGCGCCGGGCTCAGGCGATGCCGCACTCGGCCATCGCCGCCGCGACCGTGGCCTGGCCGGCCTCGGTCATCTCCACGAGCGGCAGGCGCAGCACAGGCCGGCAGCGGCCGAGCCGCGACAGCGCGAACTTGGCCGGTGCCGGGCTGGGTTCGCAGAACAGATTCTTGTGCAGGGGCAGCAGCTTCAGGTGCAGCTCGCTGGCGCGGCGCACGTCGCCCGCGATGGCCGCGTCGCACAGCTCGTGCATCAGGCGCGGCGCCACGTTGGCGGTGACGCTGATGTTGCCGTGGCCGCCCAGCAGCATCAGCGCCACGGCGGTGCTGTCGTCGCCGGAGTACACCGAGAACGCCTTGGGCACCGCGCGCAGCAGCCAGCTGGCGCGCTCGATGCTGCCGGTGGCTTCCTTGATGCCCACGATGCCGGGCACCTGGGCCAGGCGCAGCACCGTGTCGTGCTGCATGTCGGCCACCGTGCGGCCGGGCACGTTGTACAGCACCATCGGGATGTCGACCGTCTCGGCGATCTTCGCGAAGTGGCGGTAGATGCCTTCCTGCGACGGCTTGTTGTAGTACGGCACCACCTGCAGCGTGCACGAGGCGCCCACCTTCTTGGCGAACTTCGACAGCTCGATGGCTTCCTGCGTGGAGTTGGCGCCGGCGCCGGCGATGATGGGAATGCGCCCGGCCGCGTGCTCGACGCAGACGCGAATGACCTCGCCGTGTTCCTCGACGTTGACCGTGGCCGACTCGCCGGTGGTGCCCACGGCCACGATGCAGTCGGTGCCTTCGGCGATGTGCCAGTCGACCCGCGCGCGCTGCGTGTCGTAGTCGACGCTGCCGTCCTCGTGCATCGGGGTGACGAGCGCCACGATGCTGCCGACAATTCTTTCCATTCGAGTTCCTCGGGGAGTCTGGGGCCGGGCGGTGCCGGCGGCAATCCGACGATTTTAGCCCGGGGAGGCCAGAAGATCCGCATGGCCGGGCGGCGCGTTGCCCAGGCGCGCCACGACGCGCTGGACCTCTCGCTCGGGCACGTCGCCGCGGGCCGGCAGCCGTCCCTCTTCGTACGCGATGACGTGCCAGTCTTCAGAGGGAGAACCGCTGCTCGACGGGGTTGTCGCGCCGTCGCGCAGCACCTGCAGCAGTTCGCCCGGGCGGAGCAGGAATTCGGGTCGTCGGGGCCGTCCGAGCGCCGCGTGGGCCTGTGCAAAGGTTTCGTAAATCAGCAACCCACCCGGCGCGACGGCGGACTTGAGCGCGGGAAACAGCGCCCGCCACAGGTAGTTGGTGACCACGACGGCGTCGAACCGGCGCCCGGGCAACGGCCAGGGGTCGGCCTCCAGGTCGGCGGCGAGGGTGTCGGCGATGCCGGCCAGCGGCGCGAGCAGCGCCGGGTCGCGGTCGATGGCCATGACCCGATGGCCGGCGCGCGCGAACCAATGTGCGTGACGTCCGTGCCCGCACGCGATGTCCAGCACCTGGGCGTTGGCGGGCAGCAGGGGCGTCCAGCGCACGATCCAGTCGGACGGCGAGGCGATGGCGTGGGGTGGCGATGAAAGGGCGTCCATGGGCGTCACTCTACGTCCGCGCGGGGAAATCGTCCGCGTAAAATACTGGGGTTATATACAGAAAAGACGCGCGGTGCGTGGCGACTTCGCTCCTAGAATCAGGTCATGGCCACGAACAAGGGCGCCGCTGGCGCCAAACCCAAGCAACCCGGCGAGTACGCCGAAGGTTCCATCCGCGTCCTCAAGGGGCTGGAGCCGGTCAAGCAGCGGCCCGGCATGTACACCCGCACCGACAACCCGCTGCACATCGTGCAGGAGGTCATCGACAACGCCGCGGACGAGGCCCTGGCCGGGCACGGCAAGCGCATCGCCGTCACGCAGCACGCCGATGGCTC
>JACMOG010000439.1 GCA_014378125.1 Vitreoscilla sp.
CCGACAGCTGCACGTCGATGCCGTGCAGGTTGGGCGAGGCGCCGATGATGCCGGCCGCGGCCTGCACGGTCTGGCCGCGGATGGCGGCCACGACGTCGCTGGGCGACAGGCCGCGATTGGCCACCTTCTGCGGGTCGAGCCACACGCGCATCGAGTAGTCGCCCGAGCCGAACAGCTGCACGTCGCCCACGCCCGGAACGCGCGCGAGGCGGTCCTTCACGTTCAGCACCGCGTAGTTGCGCAGGTAGGTCATGTCGTAGCGGCCGGTGGGCGACAACAGGTGGACCACCATGGTGAGGTCGGGCGAGCTCTTGATGGTGGTGATGCCCAGCGTGCGCACCTCCTCGGGCAGGCGCGCCTCGGCCTGCGCCACGCGGTTCTGCACTAGCTGCTGCGCCTTGTCGGGGTCGGTGCCCAGCTTGAAGGTGACGGTCAGCGTCATCAGGCCGTCGGTGGTGGCCTGGCTGCTCATGTAGAGCATGCCCTCGATGCCGTTGATGGATTCCTCCAGCGGCGTCGCCACCGTCTCGGCGATCACCTGCGGGTTCGCGCCCGGGTAGTTCGCGCGCACCACCACGGAGGGCGGCACGACGTCGGGGTATTCGGAGATGGGCAGACCGCGCACCGCGATCAGGCCGCCGAGGAAGATCAGCAGCGACAGCACGCCGGCGAAGATCGGTCGGTCGATGAAGAATTTGGAGAGATTCACGTGGGGCTCCCGGGAGTGGGGAAAGGCGCGGCCTGGCGCCTCCCGGGCGCCGGCCGTTTTTCGTGTTGTCGGAGAATCAGTTCTTGATGTCGTCGGCGGTCTTCATCGCCACCATCTGGGGCGCGATGAGCGAGCCGGGGCGCACGCGCTGCAGCCCGTTGACGACCACGCGCTCGTTGGGCTTCAGGCCGGTGGTGACGATGCGCAGGCCGTCGACGTTGGCGCCGAGGGTCACCTCGCGGTACTGCGCCTTGTCGTCCGGACCGACCACCATCACGAACTTCTTGTTCTGGTCGGTACCCACCGCGCGCTCGTTGATCATCAGCGCCGGCTCGGCCTTGACCGCGCTCATGCGCAGGTGCGCGAACTGGCCGGGCATCAGCGTGCCGTCGGCGTTGTCGAACACTGCGCGCACGCGCACCGTGCCGCTGCGCGCGTCCACCTGGTTGTCTACCAGCTGCAGGTGGCCGGCGATGGGGGTGGCGGTATCGGCCACCGTGCCCATCTGCACCGGGATCTTCTCGATCTGCGCCCGGGCGCTGGCGCCCGCGGGCAGTTCGCGCAGCGCGCGCGTGACCACCTGCTCGTCGGCATCGAAGCTCGCGTAGATGGGGCTCACGCTGACCAGCGTGGTGAGCACCGGGGCACCCGGACCGGCGGCCACCAGGTTGCCCGTGGTGATCTCCAGCTTGCCCACGCGACCGGACACCGGCGCGCGCACCTGCGTGTAGCCCAGGCTCAGGCGGGCCGTCTGCAGCTGCGCCTGCGCGGAGCGCAGGTTGGCGTCGGCCTCGCCGTTGGCGTTCAGGCTGTCGTCGTACTCGCGCTGCGAGATCGCGTGATCCTGCAGCAGCTGCTTCGACCGCTCGTAGTTGCTCTTGGTATTGGTGAAGCGCGACTGCGCCGCGAACACCTGGGCATCGGCGCGGTCGACGTCGGCCTGGTAGGGCGCCGGGTCGATCGTCAGCAGCAGGTCGCCGGCCTTGACCAGCGCGCCTTCGCGAAAGTGCACGCCCTGCACCGTGCCCGCCACGCGCGAACGGATGTCCACGCGCTCGACGGCCTCGAGCCGGCCGGAGAAGTCGTTCCAGGCGGCCACGTCGCTCTGAACGACCGTGGCGACGGACACCGGCGTGGCCTGCGCCGCGGGCGACGGCGTGGCGATGGCCGGGCCGGACTGGAGCAGGAAGACGGTGGCGAGGGCGGCCGCGACGGCCGTCAGCGTGGTGCCGGCGACCCAGAGGCGGCGACGGGCTTGGAGGGGAACCTGGTTCATGACAACTCCTGGAATTCGACGTAAGGCGGGAAGTGAGTGCTTGGGAACTTTTTGGCAAAGCAGCGGCTCGACCGGGCGTTGCCTGGCTTTTCGCTGTCTGTCCGGGAAGGTTTTATCGTAGCGATCGCTACGACATATGGCACAATGTAGCCAAGCCGCAAGGGCACGTCAACTGCTTTTCGTATCGAACGCTATGAAAAAGACAAACGAGACATCCGAGGCCGGTTCGGTCGGCCTCGCCGAAGCGCCGGAACCGCAAGCCGCCGCGACCAAGGCACCGCGCAAGCCGCGCGGCCGCCCGCTGTCCTTCGACCGCGACGCCGCCCTCGAGACGGCCATGCACGTGTTCTGGGAGCGCGGCTACGAGGCGGCTTCCATCTCCGACCTGACGTCGGCCATGGGCATCACGCCGCCCAGCCTGTACACCGCCTTCGGCGACAAGGAGCAGCTGTTCCTGGAAGCCATCGAGCGCTACGCGCTGGGCTACGGCAGCGCCGGTGCGCGCGCCCTGGTGGAAGAACCCACCGCGCGTGGCGCCATCGAGCGCTGGCTGATGGAGGCCGCCAACGAACTCACCCAGCCCTGCCATCCCAAGGGGTGCATGGTGGTGATGGCCGCCACCAACTGCTCGGCCGCCGCCGAACGTGTGCAGGACGCGCTGCTGCTGCGCCGCACCGAGGCCATCGCCAACGTGGGCCGCCGCATCCAGGGTGGCATCGACGGTGGCGAGCTGCCGGCCGACACCCATGCGAAGGACCTGGCCAACTTCTACGCCACCATCTACCAGGGCATGTCGATGCAGGCCAAGGATGGGGCCACGCACGAGAGCCTGATGGCGACGGTGCGTACGGCGATGCGATCCTGGCCGCGGATGTGACAAAGGGGTCAGGCATTGCCGCCGTGTACGGTGGAGATGCCAGACCCCTCGGATCGCTGGCACAGACAAAGGAAAAGCCCTCGCAAGGAGGGCTTTTGTCTTCCGGGCAACGTGACGGATCACGAAGACGGTGTGCCGGTACGGGGTGACGGGTTCCCGGAGTTCCACCCAATTTGTGGCCGGTTCTGTACCTGCAATGGGCTCATCTTGAACGCGGAATGTGACAGCGGCGTGTAGGACAAACGCGCAAGCTCATGCCGGCCGTGCATGTTCGCGCAACCGCGCGATGACGCGCGCATAGTCGCCCGACCCGAACACCGCCGAGCCGGCCACCAGGGCATCCGCGCCCGCGTCCACCGCCTGCCAGGCGTTGTCGCCGTTCTGGCCGCCGTCCACCTCGATGTAAGGATTGAGCCCGCGCGCGTCGCACAGCCGGCGCAGCGCGGTGATCTTGGGCAGCACCTCGGGCAGGAACGACTGGCCGCCGAAGCCCGGGTTGACGGTCATCACCAGCACCACGTCGCACAGGTGCAGCACGTTCTCCACGAAAGCGATCGGGCTGCCGGGGTCGATGACGACGCCCGCCTTGCAACCGAGGTCGCGGATGCGCGACAGCACGCGGTGCAGGTGGATGGTGGACGCCGGCTCGCATTGCACCAGCAGGTGGTCGGCGCCGGCGTCGACGAAGTCCTTGAGCATGCGCTCGGGCTCCACCATCATCAGGTGCACGTTCAGCGGCTTGGCGGTGGCGCGGCGCACGGCCTCGATCACCACGGGGCCGAAACTGATGTTGGGCACGAAACGCCCGTCCATCACGTCCACGTGGATCCAGTCGGCGCCGGCGGCGTCGACCGCACGCACCTCCTCGGCCAGGCGGCCGAAGTCGGCCGACAGGATGGAGGGGGCGATGACGAGCGGGTTGGCCATCCGGGACTCAGCTCGGCGACGTCGTGGTGAGCTTGGTGATCTTCTCCTCAAGGCCGCCGATCAGGCCGCTCCACGACTTCTTGAAGGAGTCTGCGCCCTCCTTCTGCAACTTGTCGGCCAGCGCCTCGATGTCGACGCCCTCGCGGCGGATCTCGTCGATGGTCTGCTCGGCGTAGCCGCCGTCCACCGGCATCGGGTCGCCCACGTGGCCGTCCTTGGCGAACGCCTTCAGCGTCTTGTCAGGCATCGTGTTGACCGTGTCGGGCGCCGCCAGCGCCTCCACGTACAGGCTCTCGTCCGCCTTCGGATCCTTGGTGCCGGTGCTGGCCCACAGCAGTCGCTGCGGATGCGCGCCCGCGGCGGCGAGCTTCTTCCAGCGCTCCGACGCGAGCAGCTCGCGATAGGCCTTGTAGGTGCGCATCGCGATGGCGATGCCCAGCCGGTTCTGGAACTGCTCGGACACCGTCTCCTTCACGCCCGTGTCCCAGCGGCTGACGAACACCGAGGCCACCGACTCGACCACCGGCGACTTGCCGTCGTTGAGCCGGCGCTCGATACCCTTCATGTACGCCTCGGCGGCGGCCAGGTACTGCTCGCGCGAGAACAGCAGCGTCACGTTGACAGGGATGCCCTGGTAGATGGCTTCCTCGATGGCCGGGATCCCCTCGGGCGACCCCGGGATCTTGATGAACAGGTTCCTGCGCGCCGCCTGCGCGTGCAGGCTGGCGGCCGCCTGGGTCGTGCCGCGCGTGTCGTTGACCAACAGCGGCGCCACCTCGAGCGACACCCAGCCGTCCACGCCGCCCGTGGCCTCGTGGATGGGTGCGAACAGGTCGGCTGCCTTCTGCAGGTCGTCCACCGCCAACGCGAAGAACAGGTCCACGGTGGATGGGCCGTCGCGGGCCATCTGGCCGATGGCGTCGTCGTAGGCGTCGCCCTCGCCCATCGCCTTCTCGAAGATCGACGGATTGGACGTGAGGCCAGTGACCGAATAGTCGGCGATCAGCGTGGCAAGCGACCCGTCGCGCAAGGTCTGCCGGCTGATGTTGTCGATCCAGAGACTCTGGCCGA
>JACMOG010000440.1 GCA_014378125.1 Vitreoscilla sp.
CGCCACCAACATGCCGGGGCCCATGTACTGCTGGTACCTGCGCAACACCTACCTCGACAACGCGCTGCGCCAGCCGGGCGCGCTCAGCGTGTGCGGCGAGTCGCTCGACCTGTCGAAGATCGAGGCGCCGGCGTTCGTCTACGGCTCGCGCGAGGATCACATCGTGCCGTGGAAGGGCGCGTGGGAGTCCACCCGCATCCTGGGCGGCCGCACGCGCTTCGTGCTGGGCGCGTCGGGCCACATCGCCGGCGTCATCAACCCGCCGAAGTCGGGCAAGCGCAGCCACTGGACCAACGAGAAGCCGGCGCCTTCGGCCGACGCGTGGCTGGCCGGCGCCACCGAGCATCCGGGCAGCTGGTGGACGGGCTGGACGCAATGGCTGGCCGGCTTCGGCGGCGGCGAGGTGGCCGCGCCGAAGGGCGCCGGCGGCCGCGGCCATGCGGTGATCGAGGCCGCGCCTGGCCGCTACGTCAAGCAGAAGGCCTGAGCCCTCTTTTCAATCGGACAAAGTTCCGAAATACCCCAAACCGTATCATCGTCTCCAGGAGAACAACCATGACCATGGACATCGTCATCGTCGCCGCCGCCCGCACCGCCGTCGGCAAGTTCGGCGGCTCGCTCGCCAGCATCCCCGCGTCCGAACTCGGCGCCACGGTGCTGAAGGCGCTGCTCGAGCGCTCGAAGCTCACCGGCGAGCAGATCAGCGAGGTGATCCTGGGCCAGGTGCTGCAGGCCGGCACGGGCCAGAACCCGGCCCGCCAGGCCGTCATCAAGGGTGGACTGGGCCACGGCGTGCCCGCGATGACCATCAACAAGGTCTGCGGCTCGGGCCTGAAGGCCGTGATGCTGGCGGCCCAGGCCATCCGCGACGGCGACGCCGAGATCGTGATCGCCGGCGGCCAGGAAAGCATGAGCATGTCCCCGCACGTGCTGCCCAACTCGCGCAACGGCCAGCGCATGGGCGACTGGAAGTTGATCGACACGATGATCACCGACGGCCTGTGGGACGTCTACAACCAGTACCACATGGGCATCACGGCCGAGAACGTCGCGAAGAAGTACGGCATCACGCGCGAGCAGCAGGACGCGCTGGCCTATGCCTCGCAGTCCAAGGCCGCGGCCGCGCAGGACGCGGGCTTCTTCAGGGACGAGATCGTGGGCGTGTCCATTCCGCAGAAGAAGGGCGATCCGCTCGTGTTCAACGCGGACGAGTTCATCAACCGCAAGTCGACGGAAGAGGCGCTGGCCGCCCTGCGTCCCGCGTTCGACAAGGCGGGCTCGGTGACGGCCGGCAACGCGTCGGGCCTCAACGACGGCGCCGCCGGCGTGGTGGTGATGTCGGCCGCCAAGGCCGAGTCGCTCGGCCTGAAGCCGCTGGGCCGTATCGCCTCGTACGCCAGCGGCGGGATCGACCCGGCCTACATGGGCATGGGCCCGGTGCCCGCGGCGCGCAAGGCGCTGGAGCGCGCGGGCTGGAAGCCGGCCGACCTCGACCTGCTGGAGATCAACGAGGCCTTCGCGGCCCAGGCCTGTGCCGTCCACCAGGAGATGGGCTGGGACACCGAGAAGGTTAACGTCAACGGCGGCGCCATTGCCATCGGGCACCCGATCGGTGCGTCCGGCGCGCGCATCCTCGTCACGCTGCTGCACGAGATGCAGCGCCGCGACGCGAAGAAAGGCATCGCCTCGCTGTGCATCGGCGGCGGCATGGGCGTGGCGCTGACGATAGAACGGCCCTGAGCCCGCGCCGGGCCCATGGGGGTAGCCCCTGAGACCGTGCGCGTGGACAAAGCGCGATAGTGAAGCTGCCCACCAAGGCACCTCAAAAATTCAAGGAGACATGACATGAGCCAGAAGATTGCGTACGTGACCGGGGGCATGGGTGGCATCGGCACCTGCATCTGCCAGCGCCTGCACCGCGACGGGTTCAAGGTGATCGCCGGCTGCGGCCCCAGCCGCGACCACGCCAAGTGGCTGGGCGAGCAGAAGGCGCTGGGCTACACGTTCTACGCGTCCGTGGGCAACGTGGCCGACTGGGACTCCACGGTCGAGGCGTTCAAGCACGCCAAGGAAGAGCACGGCATCGTCGACGTGCTGGTCAACAACGCTGGCATCACGCGCGACCGCATGTTCCTGAAGATGTCGCGCGACGATTGGGACGCCGTCATCGGCACCAACCTCACGTCGATGTTCAACGTCACCAAGCAGGTGGTGGCCGACATGGTCGAGAAGGGCTGGGGCCGCATCATCCAGATCTCGTCGGTCAACGGCGCCAAGGGCCAGGCCGGCCAGACCAACTACTCGGCCGCCAAGGCGGGCATGCACGGCTTCTCGATGGCGCTGGCGCTCGAGATGGCCGCCAAGGGCGTCACCGTCAACACGGTCAGCCCGGGCTACATCGGCACCGACATGGTCAGGGCCATCAAGCCCGAGGTGCTCGAGAAGATCGTCGGCACCATCCCGGTCAAGCGCTTGGGCACGCCCGACGAGATCGGCTCCATCGTGGGCTGGCTGGCCGGCGACGAGTCGGGCTTCACGACGGGCGCCGAGTTCGCCGTCAACGGCGGCCTGCACATGGGCTGAATGAAGCCGGTCGACCGTTCCCGCCGCAACCCAGGCATCGACCTGCTGCGTGGTCTCTCGATCGTGCTGGTGGTGATCCACCACACCGCCATCCGCCTGCCGCTCCACAAGAGCCTGCTGGCCGACTGGCTGCCGTCGCGGCTGCTCGACGGCCTCCAGTACGACGGCTTCGAGGCCGTGTTCCTGTTCTTCGTGATCTCGGGTTTCCTCATCACGTCGAACCCGCTGGCGCGCCGGGGCCGGCTCGCGTCCATCGACGTGCGGGCGTTCTATCGGCGGGGCGCCGCGCCCATCGTGCCGTGCCTGCTGGCCCTGGTGGCGGGGTTGTCCGCGCTCGCGCTCGCCCGCGCGCCGCACTACACGATGGAGCAGCCGAAGCAGACGCTGACAGGCACCGTGATGTCGGCGCTGGGCCTCTATCTCAACGTCTATCAGTCCAACACAGGTTGGCTGCCGGCGGGGTGGGGCGTGCTCTGGTCGCTGTCGATCGAGGAGGTCTTCTACCTGGCATTCCCGCTCGTGTGCCTGCTCCTGGGCCGCACGCGGCTGCTGGTGCCTGCGCTGGTGGTGCTCGCGATGTCGATCCCGGTCGTGCGCGCGAGCATCCATCACGACGAGATCTGGGCCGAGGAAAACACCCTGCAAGGCATGGCCGCCATCGCCACAGGCGTGCTCGCGGCCCTGCTGGTTCGCCGCTGGTCCGCGCCGCGGCCATCGACGGCGCGCTGGACGCTGGCACTCGGCGTCGTGGGCTTGCTGGCCGTCTTCTTCGCGGGGTCCGAGCTCTGGCAAA
>JACMOG010000441.1 GCA_014378125.1 Vitreoscilla sp.
ACCATCGGCCACGACTGGGGCAGCACCACGCTCAACGGCGTGGACCGCATCGACAAGCCCATCCTCATCTACTGGTTCCAGGCCATCAGCGTGAAGATGTTCGGCATCACCGAGTTCGCCGTCCGGCTGCCCTCGGCGCTGAGCGCGTTCCTGTGGTGCCTGGCCATCGGCCACTTCGCGTGGCGCCGGTTCGGGCCGCAGGTGGCCATCGCCGCGGCGGGCATCCTCGCCACCACGCTGGGGCCGATGCTGATCGGCCGCGCCGCCACCGCCGACTCGCTGCTCAACCTGCTGCTGACGCTGGGCACGCTCGATCTCTGGCGCCACCTGGAGAACGGCCGCGACGCGCCGCGCCGGCGCGCGTTCGCCTGGATCGGCCTGGGCCTGCTGGCCAAGGGCCCCGTGGCGCTGCTCATTCCCGCCGCCGCCGCCGGCCTGTGGCTGGCCTCCAACCGCGACCGCTCGCGCCTGCAGCGGCTGGTGAGCGATCCCGTGGCCTGGGCGCTGATGGCGGGCATCTCGCTGCCCTGGTACATCTACGCGGTGGCCCGCCACGGCATGGCCTTCGTCGACGGCTTCCTGCTGCACCACAACCTGCAGCGCTTCACCGGCTCGATGGAAGGCCACGCGGGCAGCCTGTTCTACTACCTCGAGGTCCTGCCGGCCGCGATGATGCCGTGGACGCCGCTGTTGGTGCCCATCGTCATGCACGTGCGCACGCGCTGGCGCGAGCCGCTGGGCCGCTTCATGCTGCTGTGGCTGGGCTTCGTGGTCGTGTTCTTCTCGCTCTCGGGCACCAAGCTGCCGCACTACGTGCTATATGGCTTCACGCCGCTGATGCTGCTGGCGGCCCAGGAGCTGGTGGTGGCCAAGCTGCCGGTGCGCTTCGGCCTGTGCGCCACCATCATCGCGGTGGTGGCCCTCGGCGCGGCCAGCCCGTGGGTCGCCAGCTCGCTGGCGGCCAGCACGCACGACCCGCTGTATCGCACGCTGTTGTCGTCCGCGCCCGTGGCGCCGTGGGTGTGGGTCAGCGTGTCGATCTGCCTGCTGGTATTCGCGCTCACCATCTGGGTGCCCAACGTGCGCAACTACATCACCGAGGCCGAAGGCGCGGTGTTTGCCGCGCTGCTGGCCGCCAGCTGGATGGTGCTGGCGGTGCTGCCGTGGTGGGGCCAGACGGTGCAGGATCCGATCCGCACGCTGGCGCGCACCGTGCCCATCGCGCAGATGACGCTGCAGGACAAGCAACGCGTCGTGCAGTGGCGGCTGCACCAGCCCAGCATCGCGTTCTACCTGAACCACACGGTCGAACGCGCCGATCCGGTCAATGGCGACTGGGCGCTCACCCGCATCGACCGCGTGACGCCGGACGAACTGGCCAAACTGGAGGTGGTGCAGCAGGTGCGCGGCTACGCGCTGGTGCGTCCGGCGCCGGCGGCGTCCGAGCCGCTGTCGCGCATCGGCGCCGAACAGAACGCGGCGCAGGCCGCCAGCGAGGCCGCGTCGGCCCAGGCGCTGGCCGTCGCCGCGGCCCGGGTG
>JACMOG010000442.1 GCA_014378125.1 Vitreoscilla sp.
CAGCGGCCGGCGTCGGTCAGCATGCGGCCGGGCCAGCGGAACACGTTGAACTCACGCACCGTGGCCCGCAGGCTGGCCATGCGCGCACGCTGCTCGGCGGCCGGCATCGTGGCCGCGCGGTGCAGCGCGTCGGCCGTCTCCTCCACGTGGTACGGATTGACGATCAGCGCCTCGGTCATCTCGCGCGCCGCGCCGGCGAAGCGGCTCAGGATCAGCACGCCCTGCTGGTCGTCACGCGCCGCCACGAACTCCTTGCTGACCAGGTTCATGCCGTCGTGCAGGCTGGTGACGATGCACATGTCGGCCGCGCGGAACAGCTCGTTCACGGCGTGGCGGTCGTGGTGCTGGGCCAGCAGCACCACCGGCTGGTACGCGCCGCGGCCGTAGCGTTCATTGATGCGCAGCGTGAGTCGCTCCACGCGCTCCTGGAACGTGCGGTACTCCTCCAGCGCGCTGCGGGTGGGCGCGGCCACCTGCACGAACACGAAGCGCTCGATCCATTCGGGATGCTTCTCCAGCAGCCGTTCCACCGCGTTGAGTCGCTCCAGGATGCCCTTGGTGTAGTCGAACCGGTCGATGCCCACGGCCAACGTCACGTCCTGCGGCAGGCCCAGGCGTTCGCGCACCGCGCGTCGCGCCTCGGGCACCGACGACCAGCTTGCGATGGTCGCGTCGCTGGGCCACTCGATCGAGATCGGATACGCCTCCACCAGCGTCTCGTCCTCCTGGAACGAGATGGTGGAGTGTTCGTGCTCGATGCGTGCCTCCAGGAAGCGATCCACCGTCTCGATGAAGTTCTTGCAGTGGAAGCGCGTGTGGAAGCCCAGGATGGTGCTGCCCAGCATGCCCTGCAGGATCTCGCGCCGCCAAGGACAGATGCCGAACGATTCGGGATTGGGCCAGGGGATGTGCCAGAACGTGAGGATGGTGGCGTTGGGCAGCTTCTCGCGCACCATGGCCGGCAGCAGCGCGAAATGGTAGTCCTGCACCAGCACGATGGGGTCGTCGCCGCGCGCCTCGGCCACCACGGCGTCCGCAAAGCGCTGGTTGACGGCCTTGTAGGCCTCCCAGTCGGATTCGCGGAACACTGGGCGCACGTGCGCCACGTGGCACAACGGCCACAGGCCTTCGTTGGCGAAGCCGAAGTAGTAGCCCTGCTCCTCCTCGGCCGTCAGCCACAGGCGGCGCAACTGGTAGTCGTTCTGGCCCGGCGGCACGGCCACGCGGTCGTGGGCGTCCACCACCTCGCGGTCGGCGTCGCCGCTGCCGTGCGCGATCCACGTGCCCGAGCAGGCACGCATCACGGGCTCGACCGCGGTCACGAGGCCGCTGGCGGGGCGCTTGACCACGATGTGGCCGTCCTTCGCGTGCTCGTGGATGTAGGGCTCGCGGTTGGACACCACGATCACCTGGTCGCCGCGCAGCTGGGTCATCAGCAGCGCCTGCAGGCGCTCGGCGCTCCAGTCGGCCTCGGAACCCTGCATGCGGCGGTATTCGTCTTCCAGGTCGCGCAGGCGTTCGCGCAGGTCGGCCGCGAAGGGCTGCATCTCCGCCGTGGCGGCCGACGTCTCGCCGGTGAGCGGGCTGGTGATGCCCTCGCCGCGCAGCAGCGCGCGCACGCCGGACACCCAGCCGCGCCAGCTCAGCTGCGCCACCACCATCGTGATGAGCGCCATCACCATGCCCAGGATCGCGATCAGCCCGACGAGGTAATGGCGGGTGTCCTGGCTGCGCTTCTCGATGAAGCTCAGGTCGTGCAGCAAGACCAGTCGGCCGACGGCCACTGCCGGGGTCTGCGCCGTCGCCTCGGACGCCGCCGCGGCGGGGGCCACGGCCACGCCCTCGGCCGCCCCGGGCCCACCCGCCGCCCCCCGCGCACCCCACGGCCCGCCGGCCCCGTCGCCGGCCCCGGC
>JACMOG010000443.1 GCA_014378125.1 Vitreoscilla sp.
CACATCCAGGACGAGTCCGACAAGTCGGGCATGCGCATCGTCATCGACCTGAAGCGCGGCGAGGTGCCCGAGGTCATCCTGAACAACCTGTACAAGCAGACGCAGCTGCAGGACACGTTCGGCATGAACATGGTGGCGCTGATCGACGGCCAGCCCAAGGTGTGCAACCTGAAGCTGCTGATCGCCATCTTCCTGGAGCACCGCCGCGAAGTGGTCACGCGCCGCACGGTCTACGAGCTGAAGAAAGCGCGCGACCGCGGCCACGTGCTCGAAGGCCTGGCCGTGGCGTTGGCCAACATCGACGACTTCATCGCGCTGATCAAGGAATCGCCCACCCCGCCGGTGGCCAAGACGGCGCTGATGGCGCGCGGCTGGGATTCGTCGCTGGTGCGCGAGATGCTCGATCGCCCCACGGGCGACGCCCCCGGCGGCGCGGCGTCGTTCCGCCCCGACGGCCTGCCCGACCACTACGGCCTGCAGCCCGACGGCCTGTACCGCCTGTCCGACACGCAGGCGCAGGAGATCCTGCAGATGCGGCTGCAGCGCCTCACCGGCCTGGAGCAGGACAAGATCGTCGGCGAATACAAGGAGGTGATGGCCGAGATCGCCGACCTGCTCGACATCCTGGCGAAGAAGGAACGCGTCACCACGATCATTTCCGACGAGCTGTTGAAGCTGAAGGAAGAGTTCGGCACCAGCAAGCTGGCCGTGCGCCGCAGCCACATCGAGCACAACGTGCAGGAGCTCGGCACCGAGGACCTGATCACGCCCACCGACATGGTGGTCACGCTGAGCCACACCGGCTACTTCAAGAGCCAGCCGCTGGCCGAATACCGTTCGCAGCGTCGCGGCGGCCGCGGCAAGCAGGCCACGCAGACCAAGGAAGACGACTGGGTCGGCCAGCTGTTCATCGCCAACACGCACGACTGGATCCTGTGCTTCTCCGACGCCGGCCGCGTGTACTGGCTCAAGGTTTGGGAAGTGCCGCAGGGCGGCCGCAATTCGCGCGGCAAGCCCATCGTCAACATGTTCCCGCTGCAGAAGGACGAGAAGATCACCGTGGTGCTGCCGCTCACCGGCGAGTTCCGCACGTTCCCTGCGAATCATTTCATCTTCATGGCCACCGCGCTGGGCACCGTCAAGAAGACGCCGCTGGACGACTTCAGCAATCCGCGCAAGGCCGGCATCATCGCGGTCACCCTGGACGACGGCGACCACCTGATCGGCGCCGCGCTCACCGACGGCCAGCACGACGTGATGCTGTTCTCCGACGGCGGCAAGGCCGTGCGCTTCGACGAGGCAGACGTGACGCCGCACGGCCGCACCTCGCGCGGCGTCAGGGGCATGGCGCTCAAGCCCGACCAGACGGTCATCGCCATGCTCGTGGCCGAGGACGAGACGCAGAGCGTGCTCACCGCCACCGAGAACGGCTACGGCAAGCGCACCTCGATCGTCGAGTACACGCGCCACGGCCGCGGCACGAATGGAATGATCGCCATCCAGCAGAGCGAGCGCAACGGCAAGGTCGTCGCCGCCACGCTGGTGCGTCCGAACGACGAGATCATGCTCATCACCGACAAGGGCGTCCTGGTGCGCACGCGCATCAGCGAGGTTCGCGAGCTCGGACGCGCCACGCAGGGCGTCACGCTGATCGCGCTGGACGACGGCTCCAAGCTGTCGGGGCTGCAGCGCATCGTCGAAAACGACGCCAACATGGAAGCCGCCAGCGAAGGCGCCGAAGGCGACGTCCCGACCGACGGCACCGATCCGGCGGCCTGAAACGATGGCTGACACCCCGCGGCCATTCAACTTCGCGGCCGGCCCCGCGGCCATCCCCGAGGCCGTGCTGCGCGAGGCCGCGGCCGACATGCTGGATTGGCATGGCTGCGGCGTCGGCGTGATGGAGATGAGCCATCGCGGCAAGGAGTTCATGCAGATCGCGGCCGAGGCAATGGCCGACCTGCGCGAGCTGCTGGCCGTGCCGGCCGACTTCCGCGTGCTGTTCATGCAGGGCGGCGGGCTGGGCGAGAACGCCATCGTGCCGATGAACCTGTCGCGCGGCGGCCTGGTCGATTTCGTGCAGACCGGCGGCTGGTCGACCAAGTCGATCGCCGAGGCGCGCCGCTACGCGGACGTGGCCGTGGCAGCCACCAACGCGGGCAGCGCCGACAGCGCCATCCCCGATCCGTCCACCTGGCACATCCGCCCCGGCGCGGCGTACGTGCACGCCTGCACCAACGAGACGGTGGACGGCATCGAGTTCCACACGTTGCCCGACCTGAAGGCCCTGGGCAGCGACGCGCCGCTGGTGATCGACTGCTCGTCGCACATCCTCTCGCGCACCATCGACTGGTCGCGCGTGGGCCTGGCCTTCGCCGGCGCGCAGAAAAACATCGGCCCGGCGGGCCTCACCATCGTCATCGTGCGCGACGACCTGCTGGGACACGCCCTGCCCGTCACGCCCTCGGTGTTCGACTACAAGGTGGTGGCCGAGCACGATACCATGTTCAACACCCCGCCCACCTGGGCCATCTACATCGCCGGCCTCACCTTCAAGTGGATCAAGGCTCAGGGCGGCGTGGCGGCGATGGACACGCGCGCGGCCGAGAAGTCGGCGCTGCTGTACTCGGCCATCGATGCCTCCGGCGTGTTCGTCAACCGCGTGGCGCCGGGCTCGCGCTCGCGCATGAACGTGCCGTTCTGGCTGCGCGACGAGTCGCTGAACGACGCGTTCCTGGCCGGCGCGAATGAGCGCGGCCTGCTTGCGCTGAAGGGCCACAAGAGCGTGGGCGGCATGCGCGCCTCGATCTACAACGCGATGCCCGTCGAAGGCGCGCAGGCGCTCGTCAACTACCTCAACGAATTCGCCGCACGCCATGGCTGAGAACGACGCCCCCAACCCCAACCCCGACCTGCTTGCGCTGCGCGTGCAGATCGACGCCCTCGACCGCGAGCTGCTGGCCGCGCTGAACCGCCGCGCCTCGCTCGCGCTGACGGTGGGCGAGGTGAAGAAGCGCGAGGGCTCGGTGGCGTTCCGCCCCGAGCGCGAGGCGCAGGTCATCGATGGACTCAAGGCCGAGAACACCGGCCCGCTGAAGACCGAGAGCGTGGCGCCCATCTGGCGCGAGATCATGTCGGCCTGCCGCGCGCTGGAGACGCCCTCGCGCGTGGCCTACCTGGGCCCCGCCGGCACGTTCAGCGAGGAGGCCGCGCTCGGCTACTTCGGGTCGTCCATCGTGCGGGTGCCGTGCGCCAGCGTCGACGAGGTGTTCCGCGTCACCACCGCGGGCGCGGCCGACTTCGGCGTGGTGCCGGTCGAGAACTCCACCGAGGGCATGGTGGCGCGCTCGCTCGACCAGTTCCTCGTCACGCCGCTGTTCATCATCGGCGAGACCAGCCTGTTCGTGCGCCACAACCTGCTGCGCAAGCCGAACACGCTGGAGGGCATCTCGGCCGTCTGCGCGCATCCGCAGGCGCTCGCGCAATGCCACATGTGGCTCAACGACCACCTGCCGCACGCCGAGCGCCGGCCGGTGGCGAGCAACGCCGAGGGCGCGCGCCTGGCCTCGCTCGACCCCACGCTCGCCGCCATCGCCAGCACGCGCGCGGCCAGCGAATACGGCCTGCACGTGGTGTCGCCGGCGGTCCAGGACGACGCGAACAACCGCACCCGTTTCGCCATCATCACGCACACCGAGCGCCATCCGGCGCCCAAGGCGTCGGGCCACGACTGCACCAGCCTCGTGGTCACCGTGTCCAACCGTCCCGGCGCGCTGCACGACATGCTCGTGCCGCTGAAGGCCAACGGCGTGTCGATGACCAAGTTCGAGTCGCGCCCGGCCCGCTCGGGCCAGTGGGAGTACTACTTCTACGTCGACATCGCGGGCCACCCCGACCAGCCGCACGTGCACGCCGCGCTCGACGAGCTGCGCAAGGTGTGCGGGTTCTTCAAGATCCTGGGCACGTATCCGGTCGACGTGCACTGAGCGGGCTCGGGTCTTGTTGCCGGTCGGGGCTCTACTGGTGATCGGGCCGAAGGCCTCGGTTGCATCGGCCCGTGCCGCATGCGGCCGCTCGACCCCGCGGCCGAGGCGGCCTGAGCGCGGATCAGACCGCGAAGTCTTCGAGCTTGCGGCCGGCGGCCAGCGCCGCCGTGAGCCAGCGCGGTTTGAGTCCGCGGCCCGTCCACTGGTTGCCCTGGTCGTCCTTGTACTTGGCAGCGACGGCCTTGCGTTCGGTGCCGTCCAGCTTGAGGCCGGCCTTGCGGGCACGCGCCGGGGCGGCGAGGTCATCGCCGGTGAGGCCGTGTTCGGCCATGATCCTGCGAATCTCGTCGATCGCGTCCTGTCGCCCTTTTGAATTCAGTTGAGCGATTTGTCTCTCGAGATCGGCCTTTTGCCGAATCAGCTGCTGCAGGTCTGCCATACCCATCCTTGAGGTGGAGGCCGGGTCGAATATGCCCAGTTCCAACCGAGTTTAGCCGCGGAACCCTTTTCGGTGCGCGTCGTTCATCCGCCTCGAACGACCGCTGGGAGAATGTAATTCACCGGCCGCGGCATGCCCTGCCGCAGGGTTTGCGGTGAAACCCCCTCCAGGTTGTGCAAAAATTGCTCTATGGCCCGCGTTTGCGTGGTCTTGTCGCCCCGCGCCCGGCCGCGCCGCTCGAATAACTGTTACTTTTGTAACCTCAGTTTCCGAGCGGCGTGGCACGGATGTCGTGTCGACCGAGTCGTCGGGAATGAATTCCGTTGCGCAAATATGTCCGCGCGGCGGGTTTCAGCGGTTCGACATGCTTTGATCTCAAATAGAAAAGATTCCAGATGTTCAGGCAGCTAGGGCTGATCGGTTGCGGTTTGATGGGGGGCTCGTTCGCCCTGGCGCTGAAGCGCGCCGGCCTGGTGAAGCACGTGGTGGGCTACAGCAAGTCGCCGTCCACCGTCATCACCGCGCAGAAAATGGGCGTCATCGACCAGATGGCCGAGTCGGCGCTGATGGCCGTGTCGGGCGCCGACATCGTGCTGATCGCCGTGCCGGTGGCCGCCACCGAGGCCACGCTGCGCGCCATCCGCCACCTGGTGCACCCCAACACGCTGTTCATGGACGTGGGCAGCACCAAGGGCAACGTGGTGGAGGCCGCGCGCCGCGTGCTGCGCGAGCGCCTGCCCAGCTTCGTGCCGGCGCACCCCATCGCGGGCAAGGAAGTGGCCGGCATCACGCACGCGGACGCCACGCTGTACCAGGACTGCCAGGTGGTGCTCACGCCGGTGCTCGAGACCGACATGAACCTCATCGAGCGCGCCCGCGCCGCGTGGACGGGCATCGGCGCGCACGTGCGCGTGATGACGCCCGACGCGCACGACGCCGCGTTCGCCGCCGTCAGCCACCTGCCGCACCTGCTCGCGTTCGCGGCCTATCTCGGCGTGGCACACCAGCCCGAGGGCGCGCAGTTCCTCGACCTGGCAGGCCCCGGCTTCCGCGACTTCACGCGCATCGCCGCCAGCGACCCCGCCGTCTGGCGCGACGTGCTGCTGGCCAACCGCGCGCAGGTGCTCGCGCAGGCGGAGCTGTTCAAGACGCAGCTCTACAAGTTCGAGTCGGCCATGCGCGAAGGCAAGGCCGACGCCATCGAGGCCCTGATCAAGGAAGCCGCCGCGGGTCGCGCGAACTGGAAGAAATGACGGCCCCGTCGCTGCCTCCCAAGGGGGAGCTCGGTTAGGCTCGGGTACGGCCCTCGCTTCCCGAGGCCACGTCCTCCTCGTCACTCAGTCAGCCAGCATGTACGCGATCCCCTTCCTCGACCTCCCGCCCCTTCGCTCGGCCGCCGGCCGCGTGCGCCTGCCCGGTTCCAAGAGCATCTCCAACCGCGTGCTGCTGCTGGCCGGCCTGGCCGCCGGCACGACGGCGGTGCACGACCTGCTGGACTCCGACGACACCCGCGTGATGCTGGCCGCGCTCGAGACGCTGGGTTGCGGGCTGCGCCGCGACGGCGCCGTGCTGCACGTCACCGGCATCGGCGGCGTCCTCACGAACCAACGGGCGAAGCTGTTCCTGGGCAACGCCGGCACGGCCATGCGTCCCCTCACCGCGGCGCTGGCGATGCTGGCCACGCTGCAGGGCGGCGAGTTC
>JACMOG010000444.1 GCA_014378125.1 Vitreoscilla sp.
GCCGGCGGGCGGCCAGGATGTGGGCGATGTACTCGGCGCTGAAGGCCGCAAGCTCCAGGCCGTCGTCGATGGCACGGGCGACGGCCTCGCGGCCGTGCATCTCGGCCAGAGCGAGGATTTGACGCAGGTGCACGCGGGCGTTCACGCGCCGGGCCTCCAGCCCCTCGCGGTAGGCCTGGGCACGAGGTGACAGCGCCAGGAACTGCACCAGCAGGCGTTGCTCGCGGGCGCTTCTGCGCTGCACGACGAGCTGCTGGGCGTGCTCGGGGGTCTCGAAGTCCTTGTCGCGCTGCATGCTTCGCACGTGGCTCGCGACGAGCTGGTCGCCGGCATAGATGCATACGCGATCGGCCCAGGCCTTCATGGTCAGGCGCTGGCCCACATGGCGTGAGGGCACCGAGTAAGCGTTGGAGTCCAGCGCGACGCGGAACTGCTTGTTGACGCTGACCGTGCGCACGCGTGCGAGGTCGAAGCCGACGGGTCGCAGCCGCTTGAGGTGGGCGCGTTCTTCCTCGAACATGTCCACGGGCCGGCGCTGCGTGGCGCCGTGCACGCGCACGTCGGCCACCGTGTCCACCCACAACTGCGCGGCGGGCTGCACCGCCGAGAAGTCGATGAACTCGCAGCCGGCCAGGAAGTTCTTCTTGACGTAGCCCACGCCGTTCTCCACGCGCCCCTTCTCCCAACCCGAAGCCACGTTGCAGGGGGTGATCTCGAAGCCCCAATGGCGCGAGAAGTCGAGGTACTTGGGGTTGAAGACGGGTGCCGCGCCGACCAGACGCTTGAGCACGGCGGACTTCAGGTTGTCGACCATCAGCCGCGCAGGCACCGAGCCGAAGGCGGCGAAGGCGTTCTCGTGGCAGGCCAGGAAGAACTCCATCTCCTGGGACACGGTGAACTCCAGGTACATGCGCCGGCTGTAGCACAGCACCATCACGAAGAAGCTCAAGCGCCGGCGCGTGTTGCCCACGGCGACGGTGCCGAACTCACCCCAGTCGACCTGCGCACACTCGCCGGGCTCGAATTCCAGCTTGAGGAAGGCCGGCTGGCGGCGCGGCCGGATGCGGTGCACGTAGTCCTTGACGATGGTGATGCCGCCGCCGTAGCCGGCCTCGGCCAGCCGCTGGAAGATCTGCTGGGCGCTGTACGGGTGGACATCGAGCCAGCGCACGATCTGGCCCTTGAAGGCGTCGAGCTTGCTGGTGCGCGGCACGGCCCGGCGCGCTCGGAACTGCTCGACGTCGGCCCACTTGGCCACGGTGCGTGTGTCCAGGCCCAGCGCACGCGCGGTCTGCGCCACTGTGAGTTGCTGGCGCACCAGGTGGTCGCGGATGCGGCAGAAGGTCTCGTAGTCAACCACGACGCTGCTGTGCCTGCTGCAGCAGCGTGGCCAAGCTCACGGGCTGGCCACCGGCAGCGGCTGGCGCACGCGGCGCCGGGCGCGGTGGCACCACGGTCCCTGGCAGGGCCAGCACCTGGTACAGCGGCGAGCGATAGGCGATGAGCTCCAGATCGATGAGCTGCTGGCGTGCCGCAGCAAACTGCTCATCACTCAGGTGCAGCCGCCGGGCCAGCGTGGCCGTGCCGTAGTAGCTCAGGC
>JACMOG010000445.1 GCA_014378125.1 Vitreoscilla sp.
CGAAGGTGGTCTGGCGCTTCGTCTTGAGGCCGGCCTCGTGCCAGGCCGGGCCGAACTCGCCGCCGCCACGGATGCTGGCGTCCACGAACACGCCGCCGTGCTCCAGCCACAGCTTGCCCAGCATGGCGCTGTAGTACGGCGACTCGGAGATGGCGAAGCCGCCGTAGGCGTAGAGGATCGTCGGGTTGGAGCCGTCGAGCGCCATCGCCTTGGGGTGCACGATGAAGTAGGGCACCTTGGTGCCGTCGCCGGCCGTGGCCTCGAACTGGTCCACCGTGTCGCGCGAGGCGTCGAACTGCGCGGGCAGCGAACGCAGCAGCTTGGGCGTGCCGCTGGCGGCGTCCAGCCGCCACTGGCCCTGCGGTTGCAGGAAGCCGGCCACCGACAGGTAGGCCGTGGACGTGTGCGTCGAGGCGTCGACGATGTCGACCGCGGTGTTGTCGGGCAGCGCGACGGGCGTGGCCTTCCAGCTGCCGTCGGCCGCGTGCGTGAACACGCCGGCCCGTCCGCGCACGTTGTCCAGCCAGGTGACCATGAGCCCGGTCTTCGTGCCCGTGGCCTGCTCAACCGACTGGCGCGCGTTGGGCGTGAAGACGATGGCGGGGTGCAGGTCGTCGGGCTCGGCGAGGGCCTGCGCCAGCGGAATCGACAGCAGCATGCCCGGCGTGAACTGCAAGCCGCCTGCCGTCCAGTCTTCCTTGAGCTTGACGATGAGCTGGCCGTCGAACAGCTCGGCGACGTCGGCCTTCTTCGGCAGGGCGAGCTTGCGCAGGCCGGTCGGCGTCACGATGAAGGTCTCCGATTCGAACGCCGTGATCCCGCGCTCGACCAGCACCACCGAGTGCCCTTGTCCGTCGCTCAGCGACTGGACGTCGACCTCGACATCGGAGCGCTGGCCCCGGTAGACCCCCACCGCGGACGACAGCGGCTGGCCGCGCTTCAGGCGCTTGACCACGAACGCGTAGCCGGACTCGGTGAGCTCGCCCGGCGCCCATTCGCGCGCCACGAGGACCGCGTCGCGGCTCTCCCACGCCACGCTCTGCTTGCTCTTGGACAACTGGAAGCCGTCGGCCACGAAGCGGCCCTTGCGCAGGTCGAACTCGCGCACGGTGGAAGCATCCTCGCCGCCATCGGACAGCTTCACCAGGCACAGGTTCTCGTGGGACGCGTTGCAGTCGAGGCCCTGCCACACCCAGTTGGCATGCTCGGCCGCGGACACCTTGTCGAGATCGAGCACGGTGCGCCACGCCGGCGCGCCGCCCGCGTCGTAGGCCTTCGGCGAGGTGACGCGCCAGATGCCGCGCACATGTTGCGCGTCCTGCCAGAAGTTCCACAGCCCGCCGTCGATCTGGTGCGCGAACGGAATGCGATCGTGCGTCTGCGCGAGCGCCAGCGCCTGGGTGTTGGTCGCCGCGAAGCGCGGATCGGCCTCCAACGCGCCGAGGGTCTTCCTGTTCTCGGCCCGCACCCAGTCCATGGCCTTGGGACTGTCGACGGATTCGAGCCAGAGGTAGGGGTCGTCGGAGGCTGAAGCGGCCGCTGCGGAGGCCGGCGCCGCGGCGGCCTGGGCGAACGCGGTGGCGGTGCCGAGGAGGGCGAGCGATGTCGCGAAGGCGAGGCGGGAGAGACGATGCATGGGCGGGCGACGGGTTGGTCGAAGATCGATGATCATCGCATTGCCAGGCTCGGCGCGAGCCGGCGTCCGGAACCCTGGATCTGCAGTCCGTCGCAGCGCGCCGATCCGATCGGTGAACTCCTGGGCGCTGCCGCCCTGGCTCCCCGTCTTGCAGCGTTACCATTCGACGCCATGCACAAGCTATTTTCACTCCAGGGACAGACCGCGCTCGTGACCGGTGCCGGCAGCGCGTCCGGCATCGGCTTCGCGACGGCCAGGTTGCTCGCCGAGATGGGGGCCCGGATCGCGATCACCGCGACCCGTGCCCGTATCCATGAGCGCACCGACACGCTGCGCGCCGAGGGCCATGAGGCGCACGGCTTCGTGGCCGATCTCATCGATCGCACCGCGACGCGAGCCTTGATCGCGCGCACGGAGGAGGCGCTGGGGCCGATCACCATCCTGGTGAACAACGCCGGCATGGCGCAGACCGGCGTCGCCGACGTGGACAGTCCGTTCCATGAACTGGAAGACGCCGATTGGGACGCAACGCTCGCGCGCAACCTGGGCACCTGCTACAACGTGACGCGTGCCGTGTTGCCAGGAATGATCCTGCGTCGATACGGACGCATCGTCAACGTGGCTTCGGTGACCGGCCCTCTCGTGAGCAACCCGGGCGAAGCCGCGTACAGCGCGGCCAAGGCGGCCATCGTGGCGATGAGCCGCAGCATCGCGCTCGAGGCGGCGCCGTTCGACGTCGTCATCAACAGCGTCGCGCCGGGCTGGATCGCCACCGAAGGCCAGAGCGACGACGAGGCACGAGCGGGTCTTCACACGCCTTTCGGCCGCTCCGGAACGGCCCTCGAGACCGCGGCGATGATCGCCTTCCTGGCGACTCCGGGGGCAAGCTACATCACGGGCCAGCTGATGGTGGTGGACGGTGGCAATTGCCTTCAGGAACGCAAGGGCAGCTGACGGCATCAAGGCGACGGCGCCGTCCAGCTGCCCCTGAACGAGACGCGTTCGGCCTGCAACCTTGTCAGTAGGTGTTGACGCCGCCGCCACACACGAACCCCTCGGCGTGGTCGAACTCGCAGGCCAGTTCCTTTCCCACCGACGCACGGATCCGTTGCGCCAAGTCGAACCACACGTTCGGGTGCTTCTCGACGATGCGCAGGATGGGCCGCCAGTCCTGCCGCGGAAGCCAGCTCGTCAGCGAATCCGGCACGTCGTATGGGCCGGCGTGCAGCGCCGCCTCCAGTTGATCGGCGTTGGCGAACGACAGGGCGATGCGGCGGCGCCTTTCCTCCAGCGGGAGGTCGGACTTGGCGAGGGCCCCGATCTCGTCGGCCGTCCACCAGGCCGGCACGCCGGCGGCCAGCAGCCGGCCGAGTTCCACGTGGTCGTGGCGGGCGAGGGCGGCCCGGTACGCAGCTCGGCGATCCGTGCCCAGGATGTCCAGCAATTCGTGCAGATCCACCTGGTCGCCTGCGCGCAGGCGTCCGAGCAGGGGCCTGCGCCTGGCGTCGGCGTCCACGGGCTCATCCACGCTCGGACAGCTGACGCCCTGGCCGTCC
>JACMOG010000446.1 GCA_014378125.1 Vitreoscilla sp.
AAGATGGTGTAGCCGCGGGCCAGGATGTTGCCGATCTCGCGCATCAGCTCGGCCTTCGCGGTGCAGTTCATGCCGGCCACGGGCTCGTCCAGCAGCAGCAGCCGGGGCTCGGTGGCCAGGGCGCGGGCGATCTCCAGGCGGCGCTGCGCGCCGTAGGACAGGTTGTCGGCCAGGTCGTCGGCCTTGTGGTCGAGCTTCATCCACGACAGCAGCTCGCGGGCGCGGTCGCGGGCCCGCTTCTCGGCGGCGCGGTACTTCGGCAGCGCGAACACCAGGCCCGCCACGCCGTAGTGGAGGTGCCGGTGCATGCCCACGATCACGTTTTCCAGCAGCGTCATCTCCTTGAAGATGCGGATATTCTGGAACGTGCGCGCGATGCCGCTGCGCGTGATGGCGTGCGGCTTGCGGCCCAGCAGGCTGGCGCCGTCCAGCGTGATGTCGCCGGTGGTGGGTGGCAGCAGGCCGGTGATGAGGTTGAACACCGTGGTCTTGCCGGCGCCGTTGGGGCCGATGAGGCCGGAGATGGTGCCCGGCTTCACCGAGAACGACACGTCCTGCAGCACCTTCAACCCGCCGAAGTGGCGCGACACGTTCTTCAGCTCGAGGAGGTCGCTCATGGCGTCACGCCCTTCTTGCGCAGGCCCACCAGCCTGCGCAGCCACGCGGGGTTCCACAGCCCCTTGGGCAGGAACAGCACGATCAGCACCAGGATGAGGCCGTTGGCCACCGCGCGGTAGTCGGCGAAGCTGCGCAGCAGTTCGGGGAGCAGCGTGATGATGAACGCGCCGATCACCGGGCCGACGAGGCTGTTGATGCCGCCGAGGATGGTCATGGTGAGGATCTCGACGCCGCGGTCGAAGCCGAACTCCTGCGGGCCGATGAAGAAGGTGAGGTGCGCGTTGAGCACGCCCGCCAGGCCGGCGATGGCCGCGCCGAGGGCGAAGGCGAGCATCTTGTGGCCGTTGACGTCGATGCCCATCAGGCCCGCGGCCGTCTCGTCTTCCTTGATGGCCTCGAACGCGCGCCCGATCTTCGAGCGCCGCAGGCGCGCCAGCAGGAACAGCACCAGCACCACCGCCGCCAGCACGTGCCACCACTGCGTGAGCTGCGGGATGCCGTTGAGGCCCAGCGCGCCGCCGGTGAGGCTCTCGGCCCGCAGGGTGCACAGCCGCACCACCTCGCCGAACGCCAGCGTGGCCATGGCCAGGTACACGCCCGACAGCCGCAGCGTGGGCCGCCCGATGATGAACGCCACCACCGCCGGCGCCGCCATGCCCGCGGCGATCGCCGTGGGAAAGGACCAGCCGTAGTTCATCGTGAGGATGGACGACGTGTAGGCGCCGATGCCCATGAACGCCGCGTTGGCCATGGCCAGCATGCCGCACGACAGCGTCAGGTAGATGGACAGCGCCAGCAGCGAGTTGGTGCCCAGCGACAGCACCAGGTTGCTGTAGACGGACCAGAAGTTGTCGAACCAATCGACCATGTCAGACTTTTCGCTCCTGCACGGTGCCGAAGAGACCCTTGGGGCGAACCAGCAGCACCAGGAACAGCAGCCCGAAGGCCACGGCGTCGCGCATGTCCGAGCCGATGTAGGCCACCGACAGCACCTCGGCGAAGCCGAGGAACAGGCCCGCGAACATGGCGCCGCGGATGTCGCCCATGCCGCCCAGGATGATGACCGCGATGCCCTTGTGCAGCATCGGCTGGCCCATCAGCGGGAACAGCGCGTTGGAGTACAGCCCGATCAGCACGCCGGCGATGCCACCCAGCCCGGCCGCCACGAACGACGTGAGCATGAACAGGCCGTCCACGTCGATGCCCAGCAGGCGCGCGGCCTTGGGCGACTCGGCGATCGCGCGCAGCGCGCGACCCAGCTGCGTCTTCTGCAGCGTGAGCATCAGCACGGTCATCAGCACGAAGGACACGAGGATGATGCCCAGCTCCAGCACCGTGACGCTGACGCCGGCGATCTGCAGCGAGTCCTGCGGCAGCACGTCGCTGGGAAAGCGCTGGTTCTCGGCACCGAACACGCCCTGCACGAGGCTGTTCAGCGCCAGCCCGAGGCCGATGGTGGCGATCATCGGGATCAGGTGCGGCGCGTTGCGGGTGCGCAGCGGCTTGAGCACCAGCCGGTCGATCAGCAGCCCCACGAGCCCCGAGAACGCGAACGCGAACGCGATGGCCGCCCACAGCGGCGCGTGCAGCCGGTTGATGGCCGTGAGCGCGGCGTACGCGCCCACCATGAAGACGGCGCCCTGCGACAGGTTGACCACGCCCAGCACACCGAAGATCAGCGTGAAGCCGAGCGCGAAGAGGGCGTAGACGCAGCCCAGCGAGAGTGCGTTGAAGAGCTGCTGTTCGAGCACGGGGTTTTACTTCTCGATCTCGTAGTTCTTGCCGCGGGTGGTGCTGACGATCGGCACCTGGTTGGCATCGTAGCCGGCGGGCTTGCCCGACTTGTCGTTGACGCGGCGGAACGCGAACGTGCCCGTGGCGCCGGTCCACTTGATGGCGGGCAGGGCGGCCTGCAGGGCCTCTCGGTCCTTGGCCAGGTCGCCGGTGCGCTTGATCTTCTTCATCGCCTCGGTGGCGATGTGCATCGCGTCGTAGGCCTGGGCCGCGAACTGGTCGGGCGACGCGCTGTACTTCTTCGTGTACGCGATGATGAAGCTGTTGTTCTCCGGCGTGCGGTTCTCGATGGACCACGGGCTGCCCACCCACAGGCCGTCCGACGCGCCCTTGGCGAGATCGAACACCTTGACCGAGTTCATTCCGTTGCCGCCGATGAACGGAATGGTCATGCCCAGCTGGCGCGCCTGCACCATGATGGGCGCGCCTTCGGCGAGCAGCGCCGACAGCACGATGGCGTCGGGGTTGGTGGCCTTGATCTTGGTGAGCTGGGCCTTGAAGTCGACGTCGCCCTTGGCGAAGGTCTCGGTGGTGGTCACCGGCATCTTCTGGTCTTCGAGCGCCTTCTTGAACGCGACGTAGCCGCTCTTGGTGAACACGTCGTCGTTGCCGTACAGCACGGCGACC
>JACMOG010000447.1 GCA_014378125.1 Vitreoscilla sp.
AAGAAATCACCCGGCTGGCGCGGGTCTTCGTCGCGCACGGCGTGCAGAAGATCCGGCTGACCGGCGGCGAGCCGCTGCTTCGCCGCCATCTCGAACGGTTGATCGACATGCTCGCCGCCCTGCGCACGCCGGCGTCGGCGAACACCCCTGAAAGCCGCGTGATCTCCTCGAAGCTGAGCAGGGCGGACTGCGGCAGGAAGGCGTGGTGGTTGTCGAACACCTCCTTGGGCATGCAGTAGCTGCAGCGGAAGTTGCATCGATCGGTGACGGAGATGCGCAGGTCGCGCAGCGGGCGCGCGAAGGTGTCGAGGCGATTCTGGCCGGGCCGCAGCCCGCTGGCGGGCACGGCCACGCCGGCGCCCGCGAGGCCGCGGCGCAGGTCGGTGATGGCGATGGTCTTGCCCATGGGTCGATTGTGCCCGCACGCGGCGAACGCGATGGGCAGCAGGTCTATCGACCCGGAAACGAAACAGCCCGCATGGTGGCGGGCTGCTGCGGGACGACGCGGTGCGCTTTCAGCGCTCGGCCATCTGGCGCGCGAATGGCGCGTGGTTGGGGCCCAGCGAGGTGGGGGCACCGGAGGGCAGGGTGGGCAGCGTGCTGCCCAGGCGCAGGCCCGACGGGTTCAGCGACGCGGCGGGCGACAGCGCCGCGGGCATCGGCGTGACCACTGCGCTGTTGAGGGTGGACTGACCCGACAGGCGCGCCGTGAGCGAGGCCAGCATCGACGTCCCGGCAGCCGTGGGCGAGCCGCCGGCGTCGGCCAGCTCGGGCACGCGCCGCGCGCCGGTGAAATGGCGCGCCCAGTAGGAGATGTTGATGTCCTCGATGCGCACCGTTTCGCCGGTACGCGGCGAGTGGATGAACTTGCCGTCGCCCAGGTAGATGCCCACGTGCGAGAAGGTACGGCGCATCGTGTCGAAGAAGACCAGGTCGCCGGGCTTCAGGTCCTTGCGGTCGACCTTGGCGAGCTCGGGCGCATTGGCCTGCTCGTCGGCGCGGTGCGGCAGCACGCGGCCCAGGCTCATCTCGAACACGTGGCGGGTGAATCCGGAACAATCGAAGCCGGTCTCGGCGGTGTTGCCGCCCAGCTTGTAGCGCACGCCCAGGAAATTCATGGCCGAGTCGAGCAGGCCGGAGGTGCCGTCGCGCACTTGCGTGATGAGCTGGGTGCTCTTGGTGGTGACGGTGTCGAGCAGGCCCTGGTCGTCGACCGGGCGCATGGCCGGCTGGCGCAGGGACTGAGGTGCGGCCAGCGCGCTGCCGACCGGCGCGCCCAGCGCGGCCGACATCAGCAGGAGCCCAACGAGTCTGGGGAGGTGGCGGGGCGACTGCGAAGCCGCTGCCCCTCGACAATTCTTGAAGATTCGCACAGGGCTAGCATACATGATGCCAACTCGAAGGGTCAACGCGGCGGGCAGGTAAAACCCGAGCAAATACAAAGACTTGCATGCGGTTACGTCGAATTTGAAGAAGCTTTTCCCCGTGTTTCCGGTCGGTAAATCTGCAACTCGACACAACGTGCTCGGAAAATGCGTCTACACGCAGTGACAATCGCGCGGCTGTTCGACAGGACGTCAAAAGCCTGCTGTCGAGCAGCTTTCCCGATTCCCGGAGAACCGATGAAGAGATTGAACGTGATTCACGCCGCGCTGGCGCTGGCGACCGCCCTGGTTCTGGCGGCCGCGCCCGCCGACGCGGCGCCGCGCAAGCGCGCCGCCCGCGCCCCGGCCCACCCGAAGCCCATTCCCGTGAAGCCGGTGGTCGAGAATCCGGTCGCCGACCTGCCGTTCCCCAAGTTCGACCGCGGCCCGCAGGTGGCCTCGGCCTGCACCACCGGCCTGGAAGGCGCGATGCTGCGCGTGAAGGAACTGGAGAAGCGCAAGGCCGGCGCCGACTGGCTCAAGGGCTGGGAGTCACTCTACGACTGGGAGGAAGACCAGAGCGGGCCGGTCATCTTCCTGCAGAACGTGCACCCCAGCGCCGAGGTGCGCGCCGAGGCCGAGAAGTGCGACCAGCGCTGGAGCGACTTCCAGTCGGCGCTGGGCATGAACGAGCTCGTGTTCAACGGCGCGAAGCAGTCGGTGGCGCTGCTGAAGGATCCCGTCGACAAGCGCGCCGCGCAACTCGCGCTGGAGGCCTTCGAGGATTCCGGCGTGGCGCTGCCCAAGGACAAGCAGGCGCGCGCCAAGGCCATCGCCGACAAGCTGTCCGCGTTGAGCCAGCAGTTCAACCGCAACATCCGCGACGCCCGAACGCGCGTCGCGTTCACCGACGCCGAACTGAAGGGCGTGCCCGAGTCGGTGTGGAAGGATCAGCCGCGCGACGCCGACGGCAAGGTGACGCTGCCCATCGACGGCCCGGCCTACGCCGGCGTGATGCAAGGCGCCGAGGACGCCGGCGCACGTGAGCGCCTTTGGCGCGCCAAGACCAACGAGGGCGGCCAGGACAACCTCAAGCTGCTGGCGCAGATCGAGCAGTTGCGCCTGGAGGAGGCGAAGTTGTTCGGGCTGGCCAGCTACGACGAGTTCGTGCTGCGCCGGCGCATGGTGGAGACGCCGGCGCGCGCCGCGAAGTTCCTCGACGACGTGCACGCGGCCGTGGCCGACGACGACAAGCACGACACCGCCGAACTGCGCGACGCCAAGGCGCGCCACCGGGGCCAGCCGCTGGAGGTCACCAGGCTGCAGCGCTGGGACACGATGTTCTATGCCGAGCGCGTGCAGCGCGATCGCTACGCGGTCGACGACGAGGCGTTCCGCCCGTACTTCCCGCCGCAGGAGAGCCTGCGTTTCGTGATGCGCGTGGCCGAGAAGATGTTCGGCGTGCGCTACGACAAGGTCGACGCCTCCGCCACCTGGGCCCCCGAAGTGCAGGCCTGGGCCGTCACCGACGAGGCCAGCAACAGGAAGATCGCCACGCTGTACGTCGACCCGTATCCGCGCGACGGCAAGTACAACCACGCCGCCGCCTGGAACTTCCGCAACGGCGCCAGCAGCGTGCCGCGCCAGGCCCAGTCGGCGCTGGTGGTCAACTTCGACCGCCGCGGCCTGTCGCTGCGCGAGCTCGAGACGCTGATGCACGAGTTCGGCCACACGCTGCGCAACAACCTCTCGGCCACGCGCTACGCCAGCGACGCCGGCGAGAACGTGGTGCAGGACTTCGCCGAGGCGCCGTCGCAGATGCTGGAGGACTGGGTGTACGACAAGAAGGTGCTCAAGGTCTTCCAGGACGTCTGCCCCGCGTGCAAGCCGGTGCCCGACGAGATGGTGGACAAGGCACGCGCCGCGCGCGACTTCGGCAAGGGGTCGCAGGTGGCGCGCCAGCAGCTCTACGCGGCGTACGACCTGGCGCTGCACGGCACGTCGGCGCCCGATCCGATGGAGACCTGGGAGAAGATGGAGGCCGCGACGCCGCTGGGCTACGTGGCCGGGACGACGTTCCCGTCGGGCTTCGCGCACGTGGCGGGCGGATACGGTGCCGGGTACTACGGGTACCTGTGGAGCCAGGCGGTGGCGGTCGACATGCGTGGCGCGTTCGGCGGCGACAAGCTCGATCCCAAGGTCGGGGCGCGGTATCGGGCCACGGTGCTCGCGGAGGGCGGGCAGAAGCCGGCGCAACAGGTGGTGAAGGATTTCCTGGGGCGCGAAGGCAGTCCGCAGGCGTTCTTCGACTGGCTGCGCAAGTAGCCGAACTTCCGGGCGAGCCCCGGGCGAACCCGGGGCTCGGAAACGGGCGCGGCGCGGGACACTGTCACGCTCCCGTCACAATTCCAGTCGTCCGGTCCATGTCCCGTCGTTCCCTCTCCACGCTGCTCGCCGCGGCGCGCGCCCGTTCCCTTTCCCCTCAGTTGCTTTCGTTCTGCGGGCTGATCCTGGCTTGTGGCGGCTTCCTCTTCTCGTCGCCACAGTCCTGGCGACTCATGGATGCCTCGCTGGGGCTTGCCGCCGCCAGCGCGCTGGTGGCCTGGCTCGACCGCCGACGCCTCGTCGACGCGCTCGTCCTGGCGCTGCCGCCGCTTGCGGGAAGCCTGGTCGACCCCGAACTCGGCGCACAGGCGTTGTCGGTCGCCTGCCTGGCGGCGTACCTGGTCACGCGGCGGCCCCGCTTCGCGGCCGTGGCGGGCAGCGCCGCGGTCGCGCTGCTGCTGGCCGGCGTTCGCCTCAAGCTGCGATTCGCGGGCACGCCTCTGACCTGGCAGGACGTGCGCTTCTTCTTCCGCCAGTTCCAGGGCAACATCGGCGTCCTCGGCACTCAGCCAACGCTGTTGTGGTCCGCGGGGGCGGTGATCCTGCTTGCGCTCGCGTGCTGCATCGCGGCCTGGCGATGGAATCCGTCCGGACGGGCGGTGGGGCGATCGGCACCGATCGCGGCGGCCGCACTGGCCGCGCTGCTCGTGGCGCACGGCGCCGGGTTGATCGTGCAGGGCGTGAGGGAACTGAGCGGCTCCGGGGCCTGGTTCGTCGCGGACGGCCTGGTCGAGCGGCCGCTCGTCGGCTTCTTCGCGACCGCGTCGTTGCAGCCACGCTGGGAAGTGCCGGCCGCGGACACCCAGGCGTTCGGGCAGGACAGCCAGGGCAGGGTGACCTCGGGCGACGGATCCCGGCCCGCCGACATCGTCGTGATCCTGCAGGAGAGCCAGTTCAACCCGGCGACGATCGCCGGCTGCTCGTCGGCGGCGTGCCGCCTCGACGCGTTCGGGGCTTCCAGCGACACCGTCGCCCACGGGCCGCTGCAGGTGCACACCTTCGGTGGCGGCACCTGGCTCTCGGAGTTCGCCCTCGAGACGGGCGTGCCCCACGACGCGTTCGGGCCCGCGGGCGAATTCGCGCCGTTCAACGTCGCGCCGCAGGTGAAGCATTCCTTCGTGCGCTCGTTGAAGGCGGCCGGCTATCGCACCATCGCCCTGTACCCGACGCGCGGCGACATGATGAATGGACGCGCCGCGTACGCCGGGTACGGCTTCGACGAGTTCCTCGACGCCGCGCAACTGGGCCTGCCCGAGACGTGGGGCACCTCGGATGCATTGGTGCACGAGGCCGCGCGGCGCATCCTCGCCCAGCAGCGGCAATACGACCAGCCGGTATTCCTGTTCGTCGAGACGCTCTTCAACCATGCGGAGCACGGCATCCACATGGAACGCGTGCCCGCCGCGCTGATGGCGGAGGTCTCGGGCGATTTCCCTGCGCAGGACGAGGCCCGGAGCGTCGCGGACTACCTCTGGCGCAGCCGCCAGTTCGAACGCGAGATCGTGCTCACTCGGCAGGCGGTGCTGGGAACTTCGAGGCCCGCGGTGCTGGCCTGGTTCGGGGATCACCAGCCCCCGTTCGCCAACGCGGTCACCCTTCGCGGCCGCATCCGGTCGATGCCGACCGAGACGGGCGTCGTGCCGGTCAAATATCAGACCTGGTACGAGGTCTCGAGCAATCGGCCCCGCCGCATCCGGAAGAATGTGGCGGACGCGCTGGACCTCGTGTTCCTGCCCGGCCTGCTGGCCCAGGCCGCGGGCGCGCCGATCGACGACTGGCTCGCGGCGAACGTGCAGGCGAGGAACGAGTGCGCCGGATTGCTGGAGTCGTGCCGGACGCCCGGCGCGCGCGAGGCCTACCTGTCGTACGTGTGGGGCGATCTGAAGGAGTTCGCGCTTCCCTGATCCAACGGAAAAGGGTCGCCGAAGCGACCCTTTCGTGATTGGAGTACCCGTCGGCCTACAGCGCGTCCGAGGCAAAGTCCGCCAGCCGCGAGCGCTCGCCCCGCGCCAGCGTGATGTGGCCGCCGTGTGGCCAGCCCTTGAACCGGTCGACCGCATACGTGAGGCCCGAGCTGCCCTCGGTGAGGTACGGCGTGTCGATCTGCGCCAGGTTGCCCAGGCAGATGATCTTGGTGCCGGGCCCGGCGCGCGTGATCAGCGTCTTCATCTGCTTGGGCGTGAGGTTCTGCGCCTCGTCGATGATGACGAACTTGTTGAGGAACGTGCGGCCGCGCATGAAGTTCAGGGTCTTGACCTTGGTCTTCGAGCGCACCAGGTCCTGCGTGGCCGCGCGGCCCCATTCGCCGGCGCCGCCGTCGCCCTTGGACAACACCTCCAGGTTGTCGTCCAGCGCGCCCATCCACGGGCCCATCTTCTCTTCCTCGGTGCCGGGCAGGAAGCCGATGTCCTCGCCCACCGGCACGGTGACGCGGGTGACGATGATCTCGCTGTAGCGTCGCTCGTCCATCACCTGGGCCAGTCCGCAAGCCAGCGTGGCCAGGGTCTTGCCGGTGCCGGCCGT
>JACMOG010000039.1 GCA_014378125.1 Vitreoscilla sp.
CGGCCACGTCCTCAACGAGGTAGATGCCCTCGCGCAGCTGGCCCATGGTGCCCTCGACCTCTGGATGGCCCTTGTGGCCGATCATGATGAACTCGTAGCCCTCGCGCGCCAGCTTGGACACCTCGACGTGCACCTTGGTGACCAGCGGGCACGTGGCGTCGAACACCGAGAAGCCGCGCTGCGCGGCCTCGTCGCGCACGGCCTTGCTCACGCCGTGGGCCGAGAACACGAGCGTGGCGCCGGGCGGCACGTCGGCCAGGTCCTCGATGAAGATCGCGCCCTTGTTCTTCAGGTCGTTGACCACGAAGGTGTTGTGCACGATCTCGTGGCGCACGTAGATGGGCCGCCCGAACTTCTCGAGCGCGCGCTCCACGATCTCGATGGCGCGGTCGACGCCGGCGCAGAAGCCGCGCGGCTGGGCCAGCAACACCTCGTCGACGAACTTCTGCCCGTCGATGCCCATGGGAGCGTCGCTCATCACATCACCCCGATCAGCTGCGCTTCGAACGTGACCGGCTGGCCGGCCAGCGGGTGGTTGAAGTCGAACAGCAGCCAGTCGGCGCCCTCCTCGCGCACCACCCCGGCGGACTTGCTCGCGCCGTCGGGCGTGGGGAACTCCACCACGTCGCCCACGCGGTACTCCTCGCTGGCGTCGCCATGCTGGGCCAGCAGGCTGCGCTTCACGCGCTGCAGCATGTCGGGGTTGCGCTGGCCGTAGGCGATGCCGGCCTCCAGGTGCCACGTCATGCGCGAGCCTTCTTCCATGCCCACCAGGCAGGCCTCGATGGCCGGCGCCAGCTGGCCGGCGCCCAGCGACAGGGTGGCGGGCTTGTCGTCGAACGTGCTGACGACTTCGGCGCCGTCGGGGCCGCAAAGGCGGTAGTGCAACGTCAGAAACGAGTCGGGCTGGACGATGTTCACGAATAATCAGGCAGTTGGGCAGGCGGAGCCAGCAGGGGTGCGCACGACACTGGGGAGGTCGGACGAATCCCGATTTTAACCACCACGCCACCCGCCATGTCGATCAAGGAATTGCCCCGCGCCAGCCGCCCTCGCGAGAAGCTCCTCGCCCACGGCGCCGGGTCGCTCGCCGACGTCGAGCTGCTGGCCCTGTGGCTGCGCACCGGCGCCGGCGGCCTGGGGGTGCTGCAGCTGGCCGAGCGGCTGCTCCACGTGTTCGATGGACTGGCCGGCCTGCTGCACGCCACGCCGGTCGAGCTGGCCCGCGCGCCCGAGCTCGGGCCGGCCAAGCGGGCCGAGCTGGCGGCGGTGCTCGAGCTCTCCCGCCGCGTGCTGTCGCAGCAGCTCAAGGCCGCGCCCGTGTTCGACTCGCCGCAGAAGGTGAAAGACTACGTCGCGCTGCAGCTCAGGGCGCGCACGCAAGAGGTGTTCGCGGTGCTGTACCTCGATTCCCAGCACCGGCTCATCGAGATGCGGCAGCTGTTCCAGGGCTCGCTGTCCCAGACCAGCGTCTATCCGCGCGAGGTGCTGCGCCAGGCCCTGCTGCTGAACGCCGGCGCGGTCATCCTGGTGCACAACCACCCGTCGGGCGTCGCCGAGCCGTCGCGCGCCGACGAGCTGCTCACCGAGTCGCTCACCTCCGCGTTGCGGGTGATCGAGGTGCGGGTGCTCGACCACCTCGTGGTGGGCGCGGGGGCGGTGGTGAGCTTCGCGGAACGGGGCCTGATCTAGAGGGGCCAGACCCCTTCACCCGCCGGCGCGCGACCCTTGCAGGTCGAACCCACCCTCCCCGCTCACCCACGTGTCCTTGTCCCGAATGATCGCCTGTGGCGGCAGCGCGGCCGTGGCGGTCGACAGCCCCTCCATGCGCTTGACGGCGGTGCCCACGGCCACGAACTCGATCAGGCCCGAGCCCAGCTCGACGATGTAGGTCTTGATGCCCACCACCTCGTCGGCGCCCAGCTGCGTGGCCTCCTGCTCGATGCGGTTGAACACGTGCTCGCGGGCGTCGTACACCAACGTCGTCAGGTCGCTGATCTCGCCTTTGACGAAGCCCTTGAACATCGACTTCAGCCCGCCCAGCGCGCCCAGCGAGTACACCGAGGTCGACATCAGCAGCTTCAGCGGCGCGAAGCCCATGGCGGTGAGGCTCCACAGCTCTTCGCCGGTGAGATCGCTGGTGACGGGATCCTGCGTGTACTGGGCGGGAAGCGCCGGGTGCAGCGCCGCCGTGCCGGCCATGACCATCTCGTGCGCGCCGTTGAAGCGCATGACGTGGGTGCGGATGCCCACCACCGCGTTGGCGCCCACCCGTTTCGCTTCCTTCACCGTGCGCTCCAGCGCGTGGTGGCGGGTGGCGTTGAAGATGTCGCTGAACTCGCGGATCTCGCCGCGCACCATCGTCTTCAGGCCGCCGATGATGCCGCCGATGGCGCCCATCGAGTAGGCGATGTTGCCGAACACGTAGCGCAGCGGCTTGTAGCCGGCGTCCATGTGGCAGTAGAGCTCCTGCGCGTCGCCGGCGCTGGTGAAGAACTCGTTGGACTCGGCGCGCCGCACGCTGGAGCCCACGAACAGGTACTCGGTGTTGCCGGCCAGGTTGCGCAGCTCCGAGGTGACGCCCACGGCGCCATGGGCCGCGCCCTCCTTCACCTCGGCCACCATGCGGTCGTAGGCGTTCTGGCGGCCCTCGTGGATGATCTCCGTGATCTGCGGGATCTCGCCCCCGATGACGCCGCGCACGCCCGACGTCAGGCCGCCGATGAAGCCCATCGATCGCACGCTGTTGCCCACCACGATGCCCACGGGCGCGAACCCCTTCAGGTGCATGCAGTAGATCTCGTTGCCGGACAGTCCGGAGATGCGGGGCTTGGTGACCATGAAGACTCCTCTTTCGCCTGGAAGCGTGTGCTTGTGGGAACGATCGTGCCCGCGCAGTGTCCACCAGGTACCGTGTCAAAGTCGGGGGACATCGCGCCGTCGGCGAAAATGGGTCCGGACACAGAGGTCGCTCCCCGCGCGGGACGGCCCGGCGACGAGGGACATCTTCTTGAAAATGCGCAGCTTGCAGGATCTGGGCGCCGTGCGCGAGGCGCTCGCCCGCGCGCAACGCGAGGCGGCCGAGGCCGCGCGCGTGGCCGCCGAGGAAGCCGCGCGGCTCGACCGTGAGCGGCGCCAGTTCGAGCTGGCCGTGGGCGCCGTCAAACCGACCAAGGCCGCGCCCCGGGTCGACTTGCGTCCCGAGCCGCCGCCGGCTCATCCGCGCCAGAAGGAGCTCGACGAGGCGCGGGCGCTGGCCGAGGCCATGTCCGACGAGGTCGACATCGAGTCGCTGCTGCTCACCGACGACGGCCTGGGCTTTCGCCGGCCGGGCGTGTCGATGGACGTGCTGGGCCACCTGCGCAGGGGCAAGTGGTCCATCCAGGACCAGCTCGACCTGCACGGCATGCGCCGCGACGAGGCCCGCGAGGCCGTGGGCGCGTTCATCCGCAGCGCCGAGCAGCGCGGCCTGCGCTGCCTGCGCGTGATCCACGGCAAGGGCAACGGCTCGCCGGGACGCGAGCCCGTGCTCAAGTCCAAGGTGCACAAGTGGCTGGCCCAGCGCCTGGAGGTCATCGCGTTCGCGCAGGCCGCCGGGCCGCAGGGCGGCGCCGGCGCCCTCATCGTGCTGCTGGCGGCCTGAGCGCCATGGCGCGCGCGGTCTCCTGTGGGGTGCTGCTGGTGAACCGGCACGACGAGGTGTTTGCGTGCCATTCCACCGGCTCGCCGCGCTGGGACCTGCCCAAGGGGGTGTGCGACCCCGGCGAGGCGCCGCGCGGCGCGGCCGTGCGCGAGGCCGGGGAGGAGGCCGGCCTGCGCGTGCGGGGCGATCGCCGGGCCGACCTGGGCGAGTTCGACTACCTGCCGGCCAAGCGCCTGCACCTGTTCGCGCTGCGCGTGGCCGACGATTCGTTCGCGCTGTCCGGCTGCAGCTGCCGCTCGTTCTACCCGCACCACCGCACGCGTGCCGCCACGCCCGAGACCGACGCCTGGGGCTGGAAGCCGCGCGTGCAGGTGCCGGCGTGGTGCGGCAAGAACATGGCGCGCGTGCTGGCCTCGCTCGACGCGGCCGAGCTGGCCGCCCTGCCCGAGCTGGCGCGGATCGAGGTGGACGTCAGCTCGCCGCGAACGGCTTGCTGAGAAAGCGCGAGCCGGCCAGGCCGAAGCGCCACGGCGCGTCCACGGCCTTGGAGATGCCGATGCGCGCACCGACCAGCGCCTCGACGTCCGCGTCCGCCGCCGCCACGAAGAACGGCGGGCGATCCAGCGGCAGGCCGTAGTGCGCCATCGTGACGCCCAGGGCCTGGCCGAGGCGCCCCGGCCCCGAGCACAGCAGGCGCGGGTCGGACAGCCCACGCCGCGCCGCCATCTGCTCCAGGCCAACGCGCGGCTCCAGCGCGCGAATGAGCACGCCGGCGCCGTGCCCGGCGGGCCGGCACGTGAAGTTGAGGCACCAGTGGATGCCGTAGGAACGGTAGACGTAGGCATGGCCCGACGGCCCGAACATCGCGGCGTTGCGCGCCGTCGGTCCCGCGCGGGTGTGCGAAGCGGGATCGCTCTGGTCGTAGGCCTCCGTCTCGACGATGACGCCGCCCACGCCGTCCACCAGCAAGGTGGCGCCGATCAACGCGCGCGCCACCGCCTCGGCGGGGGCGTCGAAGTCGATCTCGCGAGGGCGCGCGCGACGGGCCATCGTCAGTGGATCATCCGGCCCGCGAAGAAGCGGCGAAACGCGCCCAGCAGGCTCTTCGCCGCCGTGTCCCAGCGGTGGGTGGCCGCCACCGCCAGGCCCCGCGCCGCCAGGCGCTCGCGCAGGCTCGCGTCGTCCAGCAGGCGTTGGATGGCGTCGCAGATCGCCTGCGGGTCGGCCGGATCCGCCGTCAGCGCCGCGCCGCCCGCCACCTCCGCCAGCGCCGTGGTGTCCGAGGTGACCACCGGCACGCCGCTGGCCATCGCCTCGAGCACGGGCATGCCGAAGCCCTCGGCGAAGCTCGGGTAGACGAACACGCGCGCATGGCGCACCAGCGCCGGCAGCTCGGCATCGGCCACGCGCTCGAGGAACTTGACCTCGCCGGACAGGCCCAGCGCCTGGACCTCGGCGAAGGCCTCGTCGTGCTCGAAGTCGCGCTGGCCCACGATCAGCAGCGGCGGCCTGGGCAGCGGCAGGCGTGCGTGGGCGCGCACCAGGTTGAGGTGGTTCTTGCGCGGCTCGAGCCGGCCCACGGTGATCAGGTACCGGCCAGGCTCGGCGCCCAGCGCGCGCACCAGTTCGGCACCATCGTCGCCGCCCGCGGCCGGCGCCGGATGGAAGCGCGACAGGTTGACGCCGTTGCCGGTGAGGGTGATGGACAGCGGATCGACGCCGTACAGGCGCGCGATCTCGCGCCTCGAGAACTCGCTCACGGTCAACAGCAGCGCCGCGCGGCGCACCGACAGCCGGCCGGTGAAGCGCGCCATGCGCAGGAACTGCTTGCTGAAGAACTGCGGGTGCGTCTCGAACAGCGTGTCGTGGATGGTGACCGCGCACGCGCCCCAGGGCAGCAGCGGCATGCGGTACTGCACGTGCAGCAGGTCGATGCGGTGGCGACGCTGCAGTATCGCGAGCTGCCAGCCCAGGCGCGCCAGGCCGCCCTTGTGCGGCATCTGCACGCACTGCACGTTGGCCATCGCGAATGCCGGATCCGACTCGCGCAGCCTGGCCGGATCGGCGCAGAAGAACACGAAGTCGTACTCGGGCGCGCGCCGAACGGCGTCGCGATACAGCCCCAGCAGGTGGCTGCGGCTGCCCTGGTACAGCCCGTCGAAGGTGTGGAAATCGACGCCGATGCGCGGGCGTCTCGTCTGGCCAGCCAGCGAGGAGATGGGAGTGGTCATCCGGGTCAGGAAGAGAGGGTGATCGTCAGCAACGCCAGGCTGGATGGCGGAAGTTGCACCGTGATCGACGCGGCGACGGGCAGGGCCTGCTCCGCATGTTGCCAGAGCGCCTGGCTGTCCGCTGCATCGAAGACATCGGGCGCATGCCACGTCTCCAGCCGGACAGTGCGCACCTTGGCAATCGGCAGTCCCGCCAGCGAGATGCGGCCTTGCGCGGAACGTCGCGGATCCTTCTGGATCAAGGCCACGCGCCACGCGCGGCCGGCCTCGCGCGTGACCAGCGACTCCACCAGCGGCAGGGCCGGCACCGCGGCCGACAGGCCCACGCTGGGCGTGGCCACGCTGTCGCTGCGCATCGCCGCGGGCGCCACGCGCTCGCCTTGCAGCGCCTGGCCCATCCAGGCCATCGCCGTGTAGACGGGCCGCGTGAATCCGTGCGCGGTGATGGCCCCGAACACCCAGTTGGCCGACAGCGACCACTGGTTGGCCAGCAGCACGTCGGGGCTGCTGGCGAACAGCCGCAACGCGTCGGCGGCGTACAAGCCGGCGGTCGGCGGGGCGGCCCACTGGGCGGTGGCGCCCTCGCCCAGCGTGAACATCGCGCTGTACTCGGTGACGGCCAGTGGCAGCGTCACGCCGGGGCGCCAGGCGTGCAGCGCGCGCTGCATCGCGTCCATGTCGGCGCGCACGCTGCGCGTGGCGGCCATCGCGCCCCAGTACAGGGCGGCCGGATCGGCGCTCTTGCCGGCGAACGGCATGTAGGCGTCGTGCACGCTGACGAAGTCGACGCGCTCGGTGATGCCGGCCAGCACCTGCGCGGTGAAGCCGAAGACGTGGGTGGTGGGGATGCCGTTGCGGCGATCCATGGTGAGCGGCAGGCCGATGACGGCGTCGGGCTCGATGGCGCGCAGCGCGGCGATGAAGGCGTTGGCGCGGCGCGCGAATTCGGCCGGCGGCACGGCCAGGTCGGGCCGCTCCTGCGTGAGGTAGGGCTCGTTGCCCAGCTCCCAGTACGCCACCTTGGGCAAGGGCTGGCCAGTGAGCTTGGACGTGAAGCGCGTCACGTTGGTCGCCCTCATCCAGCGCGCGGCCTCCTCGGGCGTGCCGGTGGCCAGGTTCAGCGTGATCAGGGGCGCGGCGCCGGTGGCCTCGCACAGCTCGAGGAACTCGCGCGTGCCCAGGCGCGTGAGCTGGCTGGCGCGCGCGTTCACGTGCTCGTTCTGGCCGCGGGTGGCCATCGGCCCCACGCCGCGCTCCCAGTGGTAGGCGTCGGACTGCGCGCCGCCGGGGTAGCGCAGCACCGTCGGCCCCAGCGCGCGGGCGAAGGCCAGCATCTTCGGACCGAAGCGGTCGTCGGCGGCCAGCATGTCGTCGCCGCCGTACACCCACTGCACGTTGCTGCCGAGCACGCGGCGGTTGACCGGGATGCCGGGGGCGCGGGTGTCGATGTCCAGCTCGAAGTGCAGCGGCGCGGCCTCGGGCGGGAACACCCGCGCCTGCGTCACGGGCGGACGCGTGGACGACGCCAGCGGCGCGGCGCCCGCGCCCGCGGCGAGCCAGGCCAGGGGCAGGCCCAGCAGCCGGCGGCGAGCGGCGTCGGGATCCGGGTGGGGCTTGGTCGGGGCGGGAGGCGGCGTCTTCACGTCGCCATCCTATGTCGCGAGCGTGTCGCTTGGGCGTGTGCCGGACGAGGAAATTGCCGCGTGTCCATAATCCGCGCGATGCGCCACACCCTCCGCCTTTCCGTCGCCCTGGCGTTCGCCGCGGCCGTCGCCACCCCGGCCTTCGCGGCCGACTCGCCCGATGCCCAGCTGGCCGCCATCGCCGGCGCCGTCGTCCCGCTGGCGCTGCACGCCCCCACCAAGAAGCCGGTGGCCTTCGGCACGCGGCACACGCTGTCGGACACGGCGTCCGACACCCGCGGCATCGGCGCCGCGCGGCGCTGGCCGAAGGCGCGCTTCGAGGCGACCTCGAAGGACTGCGGCGGCTGCCTGGAGATCGTCACGCCCACGCAGGTGGTGACCGGCAAGCGCGCGCCCGCCGGGGACGAGATCGTCGACGTCGTCGCCATCCAGCGCGGCACCGGC
>JACMOG010000448.1 GCA_014378125.1 Vitreoscilla sp.
AGCGATCGCCGTCTTCGTCGGGCGAGCCCGGCGGGCCGCCCGGGATGTCTTCGCCGTGGTCGTAGAAGATCTCGGTGCACGGACCGCACGGGCCGGTGTCGCCCATCATCCAGAAGTTGTCGGACGCGTAGCGCGAGCCCTTGTTGTCGCCGATGCGGATGATGCGTTCGGCGGGCACGCCCACGGTCTTGTGCCAGATGTCGTAGGCCTCGTCGTCCTCGGCGTACACGGTGACCCACAGCTTCTCGGTGGGCAGCTTGAAGTGCACCGTCAGCAGCTCCCAGGCGTAGCTGATGGCGTCGTGCTTGAAGTAGTCGCCGAACGAGAAGTTGCCCAGCATCTCGAAGAACGTGTGGTGGCGCGCGGTGTAGCCCACGTTGTCGAGGTCGTTGTGCTTGCCGCCGGCGCGAATGCACTTCTGCGACGAGGTGGCGCGGGTGTACGGGCGCTTGTCGAAGCCCAGGAACACGTCCTTGAACTGGTTCATGCCGGCGTTCGTGAACAGCAGGGTCGGATCGTCACCCGGCACCACCGGCGACGAGGCGACGATGGTGTGGCCCTTCGATTCGAAGAACTTCAGGAAGGTCGAACGGATTTCTGCGGCTTTCATTCCGGCACTTTCTGGGGGCCTCGCCCGGTTGCACCGGGGCGGCCGTCAATCGATGATGAGTCGCGCGACGAGGTCGCGCGGAGCCATCGATTATAAGAGGCCGGGTCGAGGCGCCGCGGGTGGCCGGGAATCGGCATTTCGTCACCTTCCCCAGGGCAATCTCTCCTTGTCCTCGCACGACGCAGCCACACAATCGACCCACACCGCCCAGCCCGCCATGCCCGCCATGTCCGACTCGCCGCCCTCTCCCGAAATCCCCGCCGACGCCCCGCCGGCCGTCGCGCCCTGGGTGAGCACGCAGCACGAGATGGAGACGGCCGCGCGCCCCACGCGCACGCGCGTGTTCCGCCTGCGCATGGCCACGGGCCACTTGCGCATCGCCGGCGTCACCTACTTCCACTCGACGGAGCGCAGCCGGACCGACACCCGCGTGGAGCACCTGTACCGCGTGCAGCTGAGCTGGCTGGCCGAGTTCGACCCGCGCGACGGCAAGACCCAGCAGTTCGCCGAGCGCACCAACACCTCGCGCGCCACCAACGCCCTGCAGTTCCGCGTGCTGGAGATGGTGTGCGCCGACGGCAAGCGCCTGAGCGCCGCCCGGCTGGGCCCCAAGGGCCAGATCCTGGCCGAGCCCAAGGGCATGGGCATCATGAGCCTGCTGCGCGCGCTGCTGGTGGAGTGGGTGGGGCAGGCGCATCCCGACGCCAGCGTGCTCACCGGCTCGCTGTACCAGGTGGACGTGCCCGGCGAGGCCGACATGGCGCTGCGCGACCACTTCTTCGCGCGCTCCGGCTTCGTCGTCAAGCCCACCTCGGGCGGGGGCGGCACGTTCTATGCGCGCTCGGTCAAGGAGCTCAAGTCCAGCTGGAACACCGACAAGGCCCAGGAACTCACCGCGCCGCTGCTGGCCGAGGCCGTCAGCGCGCAGATGGAGATGCCGGTGCTGCGGCAGCAGGTCGTCGCGTTGCGGCAGCAGCTGGAGGTGGCCCTCAAGGAGAAGCGCGCCACCGAGACGATGCAGCGCGTGTGGCTGGCCATCACCGTCATCGCGGTCATCTTCGGGCTGATCTTCGGGATCCAGCCAAGGTTGGGATGAGACCGCGGCGAAACCACGTTCAGGCCGCTGCCAGCTCCGCCTCGAGAAACGCCGCCAGCCGCAGATCGTTGGCGAACGCCACGTTGAACCGCATCCAGTCCGACGGCTGCAACGTCGCGCTGAACAGGTTGCCTGGCCCCAGCATGATGTCGTGCAGCGCCGCGCGATTGGACAGCGCCACCGGATCGGACAGGCGTGGATGGCGCGCCCAGAGGAACATGCCCGCCTTGGGCTCGTGGAACAGCTCGAAGCCGAGCGCCACCAGGCGCTGCCCGCAGGCTTCGTGCGCCTCGGCCAATCGGCTGCGCAGGCTCTTCAGGTGCTTGCGCCAGCGGCCTTCGGTGAGCGCGCCCAGGATCAGGCGCTCGCTGAAGGCGGACGACGTGAGGCCCGAGATCATCTTCAGCTGCGCGAGGTCGTCGATCAGCGCCGGATGCGCGGCGATGTAGCCCACGCGCAGGTTGGGCGAGATGGTCTTCGAGTAACTGCCCACGTAGAGCACGCGCGCCAGCTGGTCGAGGCTGGCCAGCGACGGGCGCGGGTCGGGGTCGAGATCGACGTAGAGGTCGTTCTCCACGATGGTCAGGCCGTGCTTGTCGGCCAGCTGCAGCACGCGGTGCAGGTGGGCCAGCGTGGCCGTCGACGCGGTCGGGCTCTGCAGGCGCGGCTGCGTGAAGAACACCCGCGGATGGTGCGTGACGATGGCGGCCTCCAGCGCCAGCAGGTCGTAGCCCTGGGGCGTGCGCGGCACGGGAATCAGGCGCGCTCCGGCCACCCGCAGCGCGAACAGCAGGTTGGAATAGCCCGGGTCGTCCACCAGCACGGCGTCGCCGGCGCGCACCAGGCGGCGGATGGCCAGGTCCAGCGCGTGGCTGGAGCCGTGGGTCAGCAGCACCTGGTCGGGTTGCAGCGACACCTCCTGCTCGGCCAGCGCGT
Organism: Vitreoscilla sp.; assembly: GCA_014378125.1. The sequence continues at coordinate 2,643 of JACMOG010000448.1, forward strand.
CGCGGATCCATTCGCGCAGCGGCAGGTGGCCGCGCGGGTCGCCGTAGCCGTCCAGCTCCACGTTCTCGGCGGCCAGGGCGCGCAGGCTGCGGCGCACGCCGTCCTCGAACAGCCACGACTGCGGCAACCAGCCGCAGCCGGCCTTGGCGGCCAGGTGGCGGTTCTCGAAGATGCTGCGCCGGGACCACTGCGCGTCGGAGGTCGCGGTCGGCGCGAAGCCCGGGCCCGCCC
>JACMOG010000449.1 GCA_014378125.1 Vitreoscilla sp.
CGCCGTGCGGCTGCCCCCCTGGGCCACCCCCGCCCCCCTGTGGCCCCCGCTGCCCACGTTCATCGGCTCCGCGGCCACCTCCACGCTGACCCCCAAGCGGATGCCGCCGCAGAACATCGTCATCGGCGGCGCCTCCGGCGCGATGCCGCCGGTGCTGGGCTGGGCCGCGATGACGGGCCACGCCGACGCCAACGCGTGGCTGCTGTGCCTGATCATCTTCCTGTGGACGCCGCCGCACTTCTGGGCGCTGGCGCTGTACCGCACCGAGGACTATCGCAAGGCCGGGCTGCCGATGCTGCCGGTCACGCACGGCCCCGACTTCACCAAGCTGCACGTGTTCCTCTACACGCTGGTGCTGTTCGCCGGCACGCTGCTGCCCTTCGTCAGCGGGCTCAGCGGGTGGCTCTACCTGGCCTGCGCGGGGGTGCTCGGGTTCATGTTCTCGGCGTATGCGTTCAAGCTGTGGCGCCACTACAGCGACGACCTGGCCCGTCGCACCTTCCGCTTCTCGATCCTGTACCTGTCGCTGCTGTTCGCGGCGCTGCTGGTCGACCACTACGTGCCCTACGCCCACTGATGATCTCGCGTCGATTCCTTTTCTCGCTGGCGGCCGCCGTCGCGCTCGCTCTCTCCGGCTGTGATCGCGCGGCCCCGCCGCATCACTACAACGCGTTCGACATCACCGGCGCCACCTACGCGCAGGGCTTCGACCTGCCCGACTTCGACGGCAAGCCGCGCCAGGTGTCCGACTTCGCCGGCAAGCTCACGGTGGTGTTCTTCGGCTACACGCAGTGCCCCGACGCCTGCCCCACCACGATGGCCGAGCTCTCGGGCATCCTGAAGTCTCTGGGCCCCGACGCGTCGCGCGTGCAGGTGGTGTTCATCACCGTGGATCCGTCGCGCGACACGCCCGCGCTGTTGAAGAACTACGTCACCAACTTCCGCCCCGACTTCCTCGCGCTGCGCGGCGACGAGGCGCAGACGAAGCAGGTCATCCACGACTTCAAGCTGGTAGTGGAGAAGGTGCCGGGCAAGACGGCCGACAGCTACACCATCGACCACACCGCGGGCACCTACATCTTCGATACCCAGGGCCGTGTCCGGCTGTTCGCGTCGCAGTCGCTCGATCCGGCGCTGCTCACGGACGACATGAAGGCGCTGCTGGCCGAGAAGCGCTGAGCCAAGGGGCCAGGCACCTCCGCCGCACCGGGCGGCGATGCCTGACCCCGAGCGCAAACAAGAACGGACGCCGAGGCGTCCGTTCTTCATGGGGCTGCCGTCGTTCAGACCCGCTGCGGCTCCAGCGTCTTGCGCATCTTCTTCAGCGCGGCCACCTCGATCTGGCGGATGCGCTCGGCGCTGACGCCGTACTCGGCGGCCAGCTCGTGCAGCGTCATGCCGCCTGAGCTGTCATCGTTGACCTTCAGGTAGCGCTCTTCCACGATGCGGCGGCTGCGCGGATCGAGCGTCTCGGGCGCCTCGCCGATGCCGGCGCCGGCCAGGCGGTCGTGCGCGGCGTTCTCGATGACGCGGGTGGGCTCGTCGCGGTCGTCGGCCAGGTAGGCGATGGGTGCGAAGGCCTCTTCGCCGTCATCGTTCTGCGACTCCATGGCGACGTCGCCGCCGGACATGCGCATCTCCATCTCCATGACTTCCTCGGCCTTGACGTTGAGGTCGCGCGCCATGCGTTCCACCTGCTCGCGCGACAGCGTGTTGCGGTGCACGTCGGCGTCGGCGGCCTCTTCCTTGAGCTTGGCCTTCATCGAGCGCAGGTTGAAGAACAGCTTGCGCTGGGACTTGGTCGTGGCGACCTTGACCATGCGCCAGTTCTTCAGGATGTACTCGTGGATCTCGGCCTTGATCCAGTGCATGGCGTAGCTGACCAGGCGCGCGCCCTGGTTCGGGTCGAAGCGCTTGACCGCCTTCATCAGGCCGATGTTGCCTTCCTGGATCAGGTCGCCATGCGGCAGGCCGTAGCCCAGGTATTGGCGCGACACCGAGACGACGAGGCGCAGGTGCGACATCACCAGCGCGCCGGCGGCCTTCACGTCGCCGGTGTCGCGCAGTTGGGTCGCCAGACGCGTCTCCTCCTCCTGCGACAGCATGGGCAGTCGATTGATGGACGAGATGTAGGCGTCGAGGTTGCCCAGGGGGGGAACCAGACTCCACGGGTCACGGACGGACAGTGCGTTGGTTTGTGTGGTGGTCATGTGCTCAGTCTGATCGGAATTCGATCGTTCGGTTCCACGAATATTAGCACTCTCGGAGGAGGAGTGCTGATCTCGGGCGCCGGGCACGTCTGATGGAGAGACTGTCATGATTTCTAGCCCATATTGATAGCGAGTGCTCACAACTAGACATACCGTATCGCTCGCTACGAAAACTTTACGTTCCAGACCAGCAAAGCGCGAACCTGAGGCGCCCCGGCCGCGCGGAACGGTCGTACAGCCGAGCGCGCTCCCCTGTGGCGCCACGCCACGAAGGGCCGCCTGCTGATCGGCTGCCGCAAGACGGACGCGGGCTGCCAGCTGGAGGTGATCTCCATCGACAGCGGCCCGGGCATGAGCGACATCTCGCG